>JAYUYQ010000112.1:0-15124 GCA_043752435.1 Betaproteobacteria bacterium | reverse complement strand
CACCTCAGCGTTCTCCGCACCCCCACGACTGACCACGATTTCCTCCGGCGCGCCGACGTGCTCGGTATACGCCGCAACCAGATGGATGCCGTCGAGCAACGATAGTCCTGCATCGCGACGCTCGCGCGACGACTGAGCCAGTTTCAACAGTGCGCGAAATCGGGGATTATTGGCAGATGTTATGGGTTTCATATGGTGCATGTGCGGAATCCGGCAAACACGTCACGCCGGTCCGGCGTGTAGAAATTGCGCCAGGTATTCCGGATCAGGCCGGGGCTGGTGGCATGACAGCCACCGCGCAGCACCTTGTGGTTACCGAACCACGGCTCGGAATATTCGGCATAGGGATCGCGTACAAAACCCGGGTACGGCTGGAACCAGTCGTCCGTCCACTCCCAGACATTGCCGATCATCTGGCGCACACCCCAGGCACTGTCGCCGGCCGCGAAAGCGCCGACCGATGCGCAACGGCCGACCGCTCCGTAAAGATTGGCGTTTCCCGTTGCGGGCGCAGTATCACCCCATGGATAACGGCGTTTGATTCCCGGCATGCCACGCACGGTCGCTGCGGCGAATTCCCACTCAGCCTCAGTCGGCAAGCGCCGACCGGCCCAGCGACACCACGCGGTGGCTTCATGCCAGCTGACGTGGGTCACCGGCTCGTCATCCGCCAGGATTTCTTCACGGTCGTAATAGCGTCGCCGCCAGGCACCATCACCCCGCCGCCAGTACAACGGCGCGGTCACGCCCTCGCCGGCACGCCACGCCCAGCCAGCATGGTCCCACCAGCGTTGTTTCTGGTATCCGCCCGCATCGACAAATTCGGCGAACTGGGCATTGGTCACCGGCGCACGCGCCATGCGATATGGCCGCACATCCACCGCATGCGACCATTTTTCGTTGTCGAAGACAAAACTTCCATCATCCTCAGCGCCCAGATGAAATAGACCGCCGGAAATCTCCACATCACCCGCGCAGGAAATGCCGCTGCCTGCGGCATGCACTGGGCCGCGCGGCTCCGGATAGGCCAGCGTCTGCCGCGTGTAGGTCAGCGCTTCGGCATGCATCTCCTCATGCAAGGCACTGAGCTGCACGAAATAATGCAGAGCTGGATCTGTGGCATCGCGAATCAGGCGTTCATTCACTGCGGCGAGGACATCGCTCAGATAACGCAGCGTACCGGCCACATCCGGCAGCGGCAGATCCCAGCGCACACCGTGCGGCACTTTCGCCGAATCGTAGAACGCGTCCGCCTGCGGCAACAGGCTGGCTGATAAAGCACCATCCCGGTTGTGACGCAGGCACCAGTGCTCCTGGAACCAGCCGAGGTGACCGATTTCCCACAATGGCGGATTGACGATGGTAAGGCTTGAGCCCCGCCACGGTTCACTTTGCATGCCTTCGATCAGCGTCAGGGTGCGTGTACGCGCGGCATCCAGCATGGCGCTCAATTCGGGGGCGGTGTGTTGTAGCACAACATTCATCGGGCTTGCGGGCTCGTTATTTTGTTATATTCGTTCCGAAGTGTATCCGGATAATCCCGCTGATGAAAATTACACTCGTCACCCCCGCCGCCGCGACTTCGCGTTACGGCAACCGCAACACCGCCGTGCGCTGGGCGCAGTTGCTGCGTGAACTGGGCCATCAGGTCGGCATCCAGCAGCAATGGAACGATCGCAGTGCCGACCTGCTGCTGGCTTTGCACGCACGGCGCAGCCATGAGTCGATCGTGCGTTTTGCCGAGCGTTATCCGGAACGCCCGCTGATACTTGCGCTGACTGGCACCGATCTTTATCGTGATATCCACAACGATGCCAATGCCCAGGAATCACTGGAACTGGCGACACGAATGGTGGTGTTGCAGGATATGGGGCTGCGGGAACTGGCACCCCGCCTGCGCCGCAAGACCCGGGTGATTTACCAGTCCTGTGAAGCCATCCCCCGCCAGTCCCTGCTCAAGTCCTGCTTTGAAATCGTCATCAGCGGGCACCTGCGCGAAGAAAAAGATCCGTTTTGCGGCGCGGCGGCGCTGAAATATCTGCCCGCTGACAGCCGCATCCGCCTCACGCATATCGGCGGCGCGCGCGATCCAGCCCTGGCCGCCGAAGCCCGGCGCTGGATGAAACACGAACCGCGCTATGTCTGGCTCGGCGAACTGGCGCGACCGCAGGCGCTGCTGACACTGGCGCGGGCACGCGCAATGCTGCTCAGTTCACGGATGGAGGGCGGCGCCAATGTCATCAGCGAAGCGCTGATGGCGCGGGTGCCGGTGGTTGCCTCAAATATTTCCGGCAATGTCGGCATGCTCGGCCGCAGTTATCGCGGTTATTACCCGGTCGGCGATGCGCGGGCTCTGGCGCAGTTGCTGGGCAAAATCGAAACAAAAGCGGAATTCCTCGCCGCCCTGCGCGCACAGTGCGCAGAACGCCGCAAACTGATCAGCGTGGCGCAGGAAAAACGCGGACTGCGGGCGCTGTTGCATGGCGCATGACAAATAACATCATAAGTATTTGATTTTATTGCTTATTTGTTAACTCCGTTTATAACGGCACGGACCGGGGCAAAACTACGTCGATGGGCCGGCGACGCTCCGAAGCGTTGCAGCGCGGCCATATGCACTGCGGTACCGTAACCTTTGTGCCGGTCAAAACCGTAATCAGGATAGAGCGCGTGCAATTCCAGCATCACCGCATCACGTGCCACTTTGGCAAGTATTGATGCCGCGGAAATCGCCGGCACACTGGAATCCCCCTGCACAATGGCGCGCGCCGGCATCGCGACCTTGGGCACATGCAGGCCATCAACCAGAATCGACTCCGGCTGCGGGGTCAGCGCCATCACCGCGCGGCGCATCGCCAGCAGGCTCGCCTGCAGAATATTGATCTCGTCGATTTCCTCAACCGTGGCACTGGCTACCGCCCAGGCAATGGCGTGCAATTTGATTTGTTCAGCCAGTGCATCACGGCGTTTGGCGGTGAGTTTTTTGGAATCCGCCAGGCCTTTGATCTGCGGCGGTTTAACGAGGATCACAGCGGCGGCAAATACCGGTCCGGCCAGCGGCCCGCGCCCCGCTTCATCAACACCACAAATCAGCATGCTCAACGGGAGCTGCTGCCGATGTACGGCATTATGGCCTCGGCCGCGCGCTCCGCGGCATCGTGCCGCAGTTCGACAGCCATCCGCGCAAAACGCTCCTCAATGGCCTTGCGCTTGTCATTGTCGCGCAGCAGATCGATGACCGCCGCCGCCAAGGCCTCCGGCGTCGCGGCATCCTGCAGCAGTTCCGGCACCACGAATTCTCCGGCGAGGATATTAGGCAGCCCCACCCAGGGCTGATAGCGCCGGCTGTTCATGATCCACCAGCTCAGGCGCGGCATGCGATAGGTGATCACCATCGCCCGCTGCAGCAAAGCCGCCTCCAGCGTCGCGGTGCCCGAAGCGACTAGGACCACATCGGCTGCGGCCATCGCATCGTGGGCATGGCCAAACAGCAGCTTGATTTCCAGCTCGCCGCTTTGCCGGCGGTATAACGCGGCCTCGAAAAGCTCCCGGGTCTGGCGGTTGAGCAAGGGTACCAGCAAGCGCACACCGTCAATTTCCGCGGCTATTTTTTCTGCGGCAGCGACATATACATCGGCCAGGCTTTCAAGTTCGCTGACCCGGCTGCCGGGCAGCAATGCGACCACGGGCGCTGAAACCGGAATGCGCAACGCCGCGCGTGCCTCGGCGCGTGACGGCGCGCCGGCCAGCATGTCGGCCAGTGGATGTCCGACATAACTGACGGGGATCCCCGCCTTTTCGTAAATTTCAGCCTCGAACGGAAATACGGTCAGCATTCGCGATACGGCTTTGCCGATTTTGCGGACGCGCCCGCCGCGCCAGGCCCAGATCGAAGGGCTGACGTAATGCACTGTTGGAATTCCCGCAGACTTCAAGGCGGACTCCAGATCCAGATTGAAATCCGGCGCATCGATGCCGATGAACACAGCAGGCCGCTCCCGAAGGAAATATTTTTTCAGGTCACGCCGGATACCGATGATCTCGCGATAATGCCGCAGCACTTCGACATAGCCGCGTACCGAGAGTTTTTCCAGTGAAAACAGGGATTGCACCCCGGCCGCCACCATCTGCGGACCGCCAATACCGATGAACCGCGCTCCGGGGATACGTTTGGCCAGCGCCTGTACCAGTGCCCCGCCCAACAGATCGCCCGAAGGTTCGCCCGCAACAATACCGATCAGCGGACCTGCCGGTGTTCTCTCTAAGGACACGAGGTTCAGCGGATGATGCCGCGGCCCGGCGCCGCCAGGAACTCTGCCAGCGGCAACAATACCGGCTGAATGGTGCTTTCCGCGGCAATCTGCGCGCAGGCCTCATCAAACGACAGCCCTGATTTGTACAGTGTCTTGTAGGCGCGTTTAATCGCAGCGATGGCATCCACTGAAAGGCCGCGACGCTTCAGGCCTTCGGCATTGATACCGTGCGGTTCGGCGGTATTGCCCGACGCCGTCACGTATGGTGGCAGATCCTGCAGCAGAATCGTGCCCATCGCGGTGATGCTGTGGGCACCGATACGACAGAACTGATGCACCACCGTGAATCCGCCGAGGATCGCATGATCGCCGACATGCACATGCCCGGCGAGCTGCGCATTATTGGCAAAAATCGTGTGATTGCCGATTTGGCAGTCATGAGCAAGGTGCACATACGCCATGATCCAGTTGTGGTTGCCGACGCGGGTGACGCCGGCACCCTGTGTAGTACCGCGATTCAAGGTGCAGAACTCGCGGATGGTGTTGTCATCGCCGATTTCCAGCCGGGTCGGTTCGCCAGCGTATTTTTTGTCCTGTGGTGCCTCACCGATTGAACAGAACTGGAAAATCGTGTTGCGCGCGCCGATCCGGGTGTGTTCACGGATCACGACATGCGGACCGATACTTGTGCCGGCACCGATTTCGACATTGGCACCGATGACGGAATACGGACCGACTGTGACATCGGCGGCCAGTTGCGCCTGCGGGTCGACAATGGCAGTGGGATGAACGAATGCATCCACGGTAAGCCTCAGACCGCGTCGCCTGGCAGATCGCGGACAGTGCACATCAACTCGGCCTCCGCCACCATGACGTCACCGACGCGGGCCTCGGCGGAAAATTTCCAGATGCCGCGCACATGCCTTGTCAGTGTGACATGCAGGTGCAGCGCATCGCCCGCCGTAACCGGACGCTTGAAACGCGCGTTATCTATACCGACAAAATAATAAATCGACTGATCATTCGCCTTCGCGCCCATGGTCACAAACGACAGGATCGCCGCCGCCTGCGCCATCGCCTCGATGATCAGCACGCCGGGCATCACCGGGTGGTGCGGAAAATGCCCGTTAAAAAACGGCTCGTTGATAGTGACGTTTTTCAGCGCCACTAAGTTTTTTCCGGACTCGTAGGACAGCACCCGGTCGATCAGCAGAAACGGGTAGCGATGCGGAAGATATCGCAGGACTTCATTGATATCCATACTGTTCATGATTTTCCTTTTTTGCCCAACTTCAGTTCCTGCTCCAGCGCGCGAACCCTCGCCATCAACTCCCCGAGGTTGCGCAGACTGGCCGCGTTACGACGCCAATCCCGATTTTTTTCGAAGGGGTAGGCGCCGGTATAAGTTCCGGCTTCAGTAATGGATTTTGTGACCAGGGTATGCGCGGAAATTTCCACGTTGTCGGCGATGGTCAAGTGGCCGGCGATGCCCGAAGCGCCGCCGATCCGGCAAAAACGCCCAATTCGCGAACTGCCGGCGATGCCGACGCAGGCGGCAATGGCGGTATGCGCGCCGATACGCACGTTGTGCCCTACCTGGATCTGGTTGTCGAGTTTCACGCCGTCTTCGATAACCGTGTCGTCTATGGCGCCGCGGTCGATGGTGGTGTTGGCGCCGATTTCGACATCATCACCAATCCGCACCCGCCCGATCTGCGGCACCTTGAGCCAGCGTCCCTCGTCCATGGCAATGCCAAATCCGTCGGCACCGATCACGGCGCCGGCGTGAACGATGGCGCGTTTACCCAGCGAGCAGCCATGATAAATGGTCACATTCGGATACAGCATGCTGTCCTCACCCACCTCAACCCCGACGCCGAGACAAGTACCGGCACCGATACTGCAACCGGCGCCGATGGTAACGTTTTCTTCAATGACGGCACCAGGGCCGACGCGCACGCTCGCACCCAGACACGCCCGGGGATGCACAACCGCACTGGGGTGGATGCCTGCAGTGTTTGCCAGAACGGGATTGAACAGCGCCGATACGCGGGCAAAATAAGCGTAGGGGTTGGCTGCAATGATGCGCGGCATATCCAACCGTTCGCGCAACTCGACGCCGACGATGACAGCACCCGCGCGGGTCGCCTTGAGCTGTCCGATATAACGCTCGTTGGCGAGAAACGCGATGGTATCCGGCGTGGCTTTTTCCAGCGTTGCAACCTGCCTGACAGTGATGCCAGCATCGCCGATCAGTTCACCACCCAGGCGGCCGACGATCTCTCCCAGGCTCAATGACGGTGACAGTTGATTCTCCATCGGGCAAACGAAACAGTGTCGGGGTGACGGCACCGCGGAGCCATGCAGAACACGGCTATTTGCCGTCGGCCAGCGCCTTCAGCACCTTGTCGGTAATGTCGATCTTGGGATTACGATACACGGCTTCCTGCAGAATGATGTCGTATTTCTCCGCTTCTGCAATCTGCCGAATGACACGATTCGCCCGCTCGAACAGGGCGCCCAGTTCCTGATTGCGGCGCAGGTTCAGGTCTTCGCGATACTCACGCTGCATGCGCTGAAAATCCAGGTTCAGCCGCCCCAGTTCCTGCTCCTTGGCACGGCGGTCGCTTTCGCCAATCGTCAGTACGTCCTTTTCCAGCTGCCCCTGCAGCGTCTTGATCTGCCCTTCCCGCCGCTGCAACTCCTGCGCCCGTGGCGCAAATTCCTTTTCCAGCTGCTTGCTGGCACGTTCTGCAGGCGCGCTTTCCTTGTTGATGCGCTCGGCATCAATAAATCCGATTTTCAGCTCGGCGGATACCGTCAGGGGGCTGCCGCACACCATGATCATTGCCGCCAATGCCAGGAACAATCTTTTCAACATGCTCTCCTTGAATCTTTTCTCGCAGCCGTGACCGGTTTGATCCCGGCCTGCGGCAATCATCAAAACGCACCGCCAAACGTAAACTGAAACGCCTGCTTCTTGTCACCAACTTCGGAATTCAGCGGCGCCGCGACGCTGATCTTCAAAGGACCGAACGGTGAAGACCAGAATACCGCCAGTCCGGTGGAATAGCGGAAGGCGTCAGTTTCAAACTTCTCGGCAATCATGCCTGCATCCAAAAACCCGCTCAGTCGGACCGATTTGTCATTCTTTAGTCCCGGGAACGGGAACAGGAATTCCGCGTTGCCCACCATCCGGTGGCTGCCACCCCGCGAATCCCCATTCGAATCTTTGGGCCCCAGGGTCGCATTCCGGTAACCACGGACGGAGTTTACACCGCCCGCATAGAAATTCTTGAAAAACGGCAGCGGTTTGGCTCCGGATCCCTCCCCATAGCCGGCCTCGCCGTTCAGCATCAGGGTGTAATCCCGGGTCAGCGGGTAATAGCGCTGGTATTGGTAATTCGTCTTGTAATATTTGAGCGTGCCTCCTGGCAGACCGATTTCGCCGAAGGCCCGCTGCAGAGTGCCCTTGGTCGGATAAATCAGGCTGTCCCGCCCGTCGCGAACCCAGCCCGCGGTACCAATAATGGCATCATTTTGACTGCCGAAAGTTGTCACATAATCCCTGTAAAACAAGGGACTGTCGATAAACGTGGTGATGTCCGTGCTCTCGTAAGCGAGGCCATAGGTAATCGTATCCCGCTCCGTAACCGGCACGCCAAAACGAACCCCCCCGCCCAGGGTTTTGGTCACATAGCGCCCGATGCCTGCTCGCGTGGCATCAATTTCGCGTGAATAAACATCAAAACCCTGGCTGATACCGTCGACGGTAAAGTAAGGATCGGTATAGGAAAGCCCGTACGTCGTATTGATCCTGCTCGTATTGACCTGGACCGCAACATATTTACCTGAGCCGAAAATGTTCTGCTGGGCAACTGATCCCGACAGCGTTACACCCTCGCCGCTGCCGAAGCCGGCACCGAGCAGAATGTTGCCGGTCGGTTTTTCGATCACCGAAAAGTTCACATCAACCTGGTCCGTGGTGCCCGTAACCGACGGAGTTTCGACGTTGACCTCGGTGAAATAACCCAGCCTGTCGACGCGGCTGCGCGACAGGTTGATCCTGTCTCCGGAATACCAGCCGCCCTCCAACTGCCGCATCTCGCGGCGGATTACTTCGTCTCGGGTGCGCGCGTTGCCTGCAACATTGATCCGTCGCACATACACGCGCCGGCCTGGGTCAATAAAAAACGTGAAGGCCGCCTGATTTTTTACTTTGTCGAGCTCCGGCGCCGCATTAACGTTGGCGAAGGCATAACCATCATTACCCAGCCGCTCACTGATGTTTTTCGTCGACTCCGAAATTCTGGCCCGCGAGAACACTTCACCCGGCTTGACCGTGATCAGCTTGAGTATTTCGGCTTCGGGCAACAACAGCTCACCCGCCACCTTGACGTCGGATACCGTGTACTTCGGCCCTTCGCTCAAACTGATGCTGACGAAAATATCCTTTTTGTCGGGGGAAATCGTCACCTGCGTTGAATCAATATTAAATTCGAGGTAACCCCGATCCAGGTAATGCGAGCGGAGCACCTCCAGGTCGGCGGACAGTTTCTGGCGGGAATACTGATCGTGCTTGCTCCACCATGTCATCCAGCCCGGCGTGCGCAAAATGAAGAGATCAATGAGATCTTTTTCGCGGAATGCTTTGGCGCCGATGATGCTGATTTGCTGAATCTTGGCCACATCGCCTTCATCCACGGCGAAATTGATCGAGACCCGGTTCCGCTCCAGCGGTGTCACCGTCGTCGTAACCGTCACGGCATAACGACCGCGGCTCAAATACTGCCGTTTCAATTCCTGCTCGGCACGATCCAGCTGCGAGCGGTCGAAAATCCGTCCGTCGCTGATGCCAATCTGCCTCAGACTTTTGAGCAATTGGTCTTTTTCGAATTCCTTGGTGCCGATGAATTCGACCTGGGCAATCGACGGCCGCTCCTGCACCGCGACCACCAGCACGCCGCCATCCACTTCGATCGATACATCTTTGAAAAAACCGGTGCCGAACAAGGCCCTGATCGCCTGCGAAGCCTTGTCGTCGGTCATGGTGTCGCCTACTTTGACCGGCAGATAACTGAATACCGTTCCCGCTTCAATCCGCTGGATGCCCTCGACCCGGATATCCTTGATGACGAACGGTTCGATGGCCAGGGCCGGTAAACAAAAAAATACCAGCGCAGCACACAACCCACGTAAAAATGCCATATTTATTAGCTGCCGATCAGGCGATTGATATCGTTGAATAAGGCAAAAGCCATCAGCACAAACAGCACGGTCATGCCAACATGCTGCCCGGCTTCCATGACTTTTTCAGGAACCGGTTTCCCGGTAAGAATCTCGATCGAATAATACATCAAGTGCCCCCCATCCAATAACGGCACGGGCAGCAGGTTGAGCACGCCAAGACTGATACTGATGAGACCCAGAAACAGCAGGTAAGATATCCAGCCGTTCTGCGCCGATTGACCGGCATAATCGGCAATGGTGATCGGACCGCTTAGATTTTTCAGCGAAACTTCGCCCACCACCATTTTGCCGAGCATGCGCAGGCTGAACAGCGCTGTTTCCCAGGTCTTGACTACGGCTTTGACCAGGCTCTCGACCGGACCGTAGCTGACATTGGCGAGCATGCCCTGCATGGCTTCCGGATCCATCTTAGGCGATGCGCCGATGCGCCCGAAACGGACGCCGCGTTCGTCGATGGCCTCCGGGGTTACTGCCACGGGCATTTCGACTCCGCCGCGCTGCACGCGCAACTGCAAGGCTTGTCCGGGTGCTGCACGTACACTGTTGACCAAGGCATCCCAGTTTTCAACAGGCTGGCCGTTGACGCTCAGTACACGGTCACCGGAACGCAGGCCGGCGCGTGTCGCCGCGCCGTTGCCGGTGAGTTCGCCCATGACCGCGGGTAATACCAGCCGTTGCCGGGACAGGCCAAGAGCTGCTAGCACGTCTTTTTCAAGATCCTCGGGCGCCAGTTCATCAAAACGCAGTTCCCGCTTAATCACGGCTCCCTGCGCGGTTTTCATTTCAACGCTGACCGGAATTTTGTCCAAAGCCCGCTGCAGCACGACCCAGCGGAAATCCTGCCACGAGCGCACCGCTGTATCACCAACACCCAGCACGGTATCCCCTGCGACAAAACCGGCGCGCGCCGCGGTACTCCCTGCCGGAGGCTCACCGACCACTGGCACCAGGCCCGGTATGCCGTGAACAAACAGAATCCAGTATAAAACGATGGCCGCCAGGAAATTGGCCACCGGCCCCGCCAGCACGATGGCAAAACGCTGCCACACGGATTTACGGTTGAAGGCACGATGCAATTCATGCGGCGCAACGTCTCCTTCGCGCTCGTCGAGCATTTTCACGTAACCGCCCAGCGGTATCGCGGCCAGCACCCACTGCGTGGCATCGGGTCCGATCGTCTTTGACCAGATCGGTTTGCCGAATCCCACCGAGAAACGCAGCACTTTGACGTTGCAACGGCGGGCGACCCAATAGTGTCCGTACTCATGCACAACGACCAGCACGCTGAGCGCCACAATGAATGCAATTACAGTCAGCAACATACTCATCTTCTAATCAACCCCCGCTTGCGGCGCGAGGCGCGCCTAGTCTGGCGCAGGCGACCAGCGCATCGGACCGCGCCTTGCGGTCGATGCGCTCCACATCATCAATGGCCATGATACTTTGCGCCGGCGTCAATGCCACAACCTGTTCGATCAGCACCGGGATGTCGGTAAATCCGATGCGGCGACCCAGAAATTCAGCAACAGCAATCTCGTTGGCCGCATTCAGCGCGACCACTGCCGCACTCCCCGCCCGCAATGCATCATAAGCGATACGCAGGCAGGGGAATCGCGCAAAATCCGGCGATTCGAAACTCAAGTTTCCGGTCCGCGCCAGATCAAGAAAATCCGCTCCTGATGATATGCGCTGGGGGTAACCCAGCGCATGAGCGATCGGCGTACGCATGTCCGGATTGCCCAACTGAGCAATTACCGAGCCGTCACAATATTCGACCAGCGAATGCACCACACTCTGCGGATGAATGACCACTTCGATCATCTCCGGTGGCGCGCCAAACAGCCAGTGCGCCTCGATGACTTCAAGACCTTTGTTCATCATGGTTGCCGAATCAACCGATATCTTGCGTCCCATGACCCAGTTTGGATGCGCAACAGCCTCCTCCGGCGTCACCCGCACCATTTGTGATGCAGGCATGGTGCGGAACGGCCCGCCGGAAGCCGTCAGCAGGATGCGTCGAACGCCGCAATCAGCAAGCGAAGCACCACGCTGCCGGGGCAAGGCTTGGAATATTGCATTGTGCTCACTGTCGATCGGCAGCAGTTCAGCACCGCTGTCGCGCACCGCGGACATGAACAACGCACCTGCCGTGACCAGTGACTCCTTGTTCGCCAGCAGGATTTTTTTGCCGGATAGCGCCGCGGCAAGTGTCGGCCGCAGTCCGGCAATGCCGACAATGGCCGCCACCACGGTGGTGACCTCTGGCAGCGCAGCCACTCGCTCCAGCTCAGATGCGCCGCACAGCACCACGGTGGACAGGCCAGCGATCTGCAGCCGTTTTTGTAAACGCTCAGCTGCTGCCTCATCCAGCAGCACGGCATATTTAGGTGCAAAACGGCGGCATTGGTCGAACAACAACTCGTCCTGTGAGCGCGCTGCAAGTGCGGTCACCGAGAATCGCTCGGGATTGCGCGCAACCACATCCAGCGTGCTGACGCCGACACTGCCGGTAGATCCCAGTATGGTCAGATGTTGCATGTCTCTACGCGCGCTGAATTAACCACGGCACCACCAGCGCCGCGAGCGGCAGCGTCGAGGTCAGTGCGTCGATACGATCTAGTACGCCGCCATGTCCGGGCAACAACGTTCCGCTGTCCTTGACTCCCGCCTGACGCTTGATCCAAGACTCGAACAGGTCGCCGAGTATGCTCAGCGGCAACAGGCAGGCCACCAGCAAGGCCGCAGCCACTCCAATCTCTAGCGTCACGCTGCGAAATCCAAAATACCATACGAGAGCATGATACACCGCGACTGCAACAGCAGCGCCGGCGACACCCTCCCAGGTTTTTCCGGGACTGATCAAGGGCGCCAGTTTGCGGCGACCCCATGTCCGGCCGGCAAAATAAGCCGCACTGTCCGCGATCCACACCACGCCAAGCACCGCCAGTAATAACCAAGGCCACGCCTGCAACCGCAATAGCGCCAACCAGGTCGGTACGATCAATAACCATCCGGTCAATATCAACAGCAGTGGTTGACGCACGCGCCAGCCGAAGCGCAGCCATAATGGCGCGCACACCAGCCAGAACGCTACGGACATCCAGTACGCCGCCTGTTCAATTGCGACAACGCTGAAGTAATGCTCACCGAGCAACACCAGAACACCGGTAATCAATACGAAAAGGCAAAACCCCCATTGCCCAGATCGCGCGAAACCGACAAGCGCAGCCCACTCCCAGGCGCCGGCGAGGACCAATGGCAACAGCAACGCAGCCCACCAGCCCGTCGGCAGGAAAAACATGCCGCCGACAAACAGCGGCAACAAGACGGCGGCGGTAAGAACTCTGGTACGGAACATGTGTTTGGGATCTGAAACCAGTACTGGTTTCAGCCGCGAGCGCTGCGACCGCCGATAACCTGCTCGCTGGTGCGGCCAAAGCGGCGCTCGCGCTGCCGGTAAGACGCGATGGCCTGGTCCAGCGCCTGCGCGTCAAAATCCGGCCACAAGGTATCGACGAAATAGAATTCGGTATAGGCCAGCTGCCACAGCAGGAAATTGCTGACGCGCTGTTCGCCACCGGTGCGGATGAACAGGTCGGGCTCGGGCAAATCACTCAACGCCAGGTATCCCTGCAGCTGGGATTCGGTCCACGACTCCAAGCTTGAGCCGTGTTCAGAACGCAGGCGATTGACGGCCTGCATGATGTCCCAGCGGCCGCCATAGTTTGCCGCCACCGTCAGTGTCAAACCGGTATTGCCGGCAGTAAGTCGTTGCGCATTGGCAATCAATTCGATCAGCGGAGAATCAAACCGTGACAGGTCGCCGATCACCCGAAAACGTATTCCGTTCTGGTGCAGACGCTCGACTTCCTGATGCAGGGCGCTGACGAACAACTGCATCAGCAGCGAGACTTCCTCTGCGGGGCGGCGCCAATTTTCGCTGCTGAAGGCAAACAGTGTCAGAGCCTCGACGCCACGCTCGGCGCAACCCTGCACCGCATTGCGCACAGCCTCCACGCCCTTGCGGTGTCCGGCCACCCGTGGCAGAAAGCGTTTTTTCGCCCAGCGGCCGTTGCCGTCCATGATGATGGCCACATGGCGCGGCACCGCGCCGATTTCGGGAATCCCCTGCGTCGAGCTGGTCACGCGTGCAGGTCAGATCGCCATGAGGTCGGTTTCCTTGACCTCGAGTGCCTTGTCGATTTCCGCGATGGAACGATCCGTCAGCTTCTGGATGTCGTCCTGCGCCCGGCGCTCCTCGTCCTCGGCCACTTCTTTTTTCTTCAGCAACTCCTTGAGATGCGTATTCGCATCGCGGCGCACATTGCGCACGGCGATTTTCGCGTTTTCGCCTTCCTGCTTAACCACCTTGATCAGGTCACGGCGGCGCTCTTCGGTCAGCGCCGGCATAGGCACCCGCACCAGATCACCCTGGGTCGCGGGATTGAGGCCGAGGTCGGCATCACGGATCGCCTTCTCGACAGCCTGCACCATTTTTTTCTCCCACGGGCTGACACCGATCGTCCGGCCGTCAACCAGAGTGACGTTGGCGACCTGCGGCAATGGTGTCGGCGTACCGTAGTAATCGACCATGACATGGTCCAGCAAACCGGTGTGCGCGCGACCGGTGCGGATCTTGCTGAGATCCAGCTTCAGCGCCTCCACCGACTTTTTCATTTTCTGTTCGGCATTTTTTTTCACATCAGCAATCATGGCAACCTCCAGTCAAACGTGCACCATCGTTCCTTCGTCTTCCCCCATGACAACCCGTTTCAGCGCCTGCGGCTTGAATATGCTGAAAACGTTGATCGGCAGCTTCTGATCACGGCACAGTGTCAGCGCGGTGGCATCCATCACCTTCAGATTCTTGATGATCGCCTCGTCGAACGTCAATCGCTGATAACGCATGGCGTCCGGATGTGTTTTCGGATCATCGGTGTAAACGCCATCGACCTTGGTCGCCTTCAGCACCAGATCGACATTCATTTCCATGCCGCGCAGCGCCGCCGCGGTATCGGTGGTAAAAAACGGATTGCCCGTGCCCGCGGCAAAAATGACGATTTTGCCCTCTTCCAGGTAACGCATCGCCTTGCCGCGGATGTACGGCTCGGCCACCTGTTCGATGTTCAAAGCCGACTGAACCCGACTCTGCAGGCCGGCATGGCGCATCGCGTCCTGCAGGGCCAGCGCGTTCATCACCGTTGCCAGCATGCCCATGTAATCGGCGGTAGCGCGATCCATATGCGAGGCCGCCGGCGCAACCCCGCGGAAAATGTTGCCACCGCCGATAACCACGGCGACTTCAACACCAAGACGCGAAACCTCCGCCACTTCCGCAACGATGCGATCGATGGTGTCGCGATTGATGCCGTAACTGTCGTCGCCCATCAGCGCTTCGCCGCTCAGTTTAAGCAGGATCCGCTTGTAGGCTGGTGCTTGCGCCATTTATGCCTTAAGTATTTGTTTTTAAATGACTTTTAATGTTACGCCTGCTTGCGGGCCTGGCCGACCTGCGCCATGACTTCCGCTGCAAAATCATCCTTCTTCTTCTCAATGCCTTCGCCGACCACATACAGCACGAACGCAGCGACCTTGGCATTGGCCGATTTCAGCAGTTGCTC
>JAYUYQ010000111.1:0-15444 GCA_043752435.1 Betaproteobacteria bacterium | reverse complement strand
GACTTTTTGATGACGAGTTGCACGACGCAATGCAGCAACTCTATGACGAAACTATTGAAGCGATGCAGCTCGCCAAGGTGAGTCCGGATCTTGACGATCTGTCGGCGACCTTCGCTGTAGCCTTGCTTAAACTCGGACTGGCAACGGGTTTTGTCGAGCAGCGGCATCCCGGTTTCGCCAAAGAAGTCGAGGAAAAACGCCAGCGCGTAATTACCGCACTGTCCCAGAAGCACTGAGCACAGCAAAAATCATGAACACCCCGCCATGAACACGCCAATTTACCTCGATAATTCCGCAACCACCCCGCTCGACCCGCGCGTGGTTGCGGCCATGCTGCCCTGGTTGACCGAACAGTTCGGCAACCCGGCGAGCAGTTCGCACGCCTTCGGCCACACCGCCAGCCGCGCCGTCGAAGTCGCGCGCACAGAAGTGGCGCAGCTGGTCAACGCCGACCCGCGTGACATTGCGTGGACGTCCGGCGCCACCGAATCCAATAATTTAGCGATCAAGGGCGCAGCACTGGCCGCGCAAAAACGCGGCAAACACCTGGTCACCGTGCAGACCGAACACAAGGCGGTGCTCGACACCATGCAATGGCTGGAGAAACAGGGCTTTACCGTCAGCTGTCTCGCGCCACAAAAAAACGGCCTGCTCGATATTGAAACTTTCCGTGCCGCGCTTCGGCCAGACACGGTGCTGGCCTCGGTGATGCTGGTGAATAATGAAATAGGCGTGATCCAAAATATCGCCGCCCTCGGTGCAATCTGTCGTGAACGCGGCATCCTGTTTCATGTTGATGCTGCGCAGGCCACGGGCAAGGTCACCATCGATGTCGCACAACTGCAGGTCGACCTGATGTCGCTGACGGCGCACAAAACCTATGGCCCCAAGGGCATCGGCGCGTTGTATGTGCGCCGCGCGCCGCAGGTGTGTGTCGAATCGCAGATGCACGGTGGAGGCCATGAACGCGGCCTGCGTTCGGGTACGCTGGCCACGCACCAGATTGTCGGCATGGGCGCGGCGTTCCGTATCGCCGGTGAACTGATGGCGACTGAAGTGCCGCAACTGCGTGCGCTGCGCGACCGCTTCTGGAATGCGATCCGCGATTTGCCCGGCGTCAAACTTAACGGCGATCTTGTACAACGCATCGCCAATAACCTCAACATCAGCCTCGACATCCCGAACTGCGATTCGCTGGTCACCACGCTGACCGACATCGCAGTGTCATCGACTTCGGCCTGCTCCACCGGCGGCGTATCGCATGTGCTGCAGGCGCTGGGTTCGGACGACGGCATGGCCGGCAATTCGATCCGCATCACCATCGGCCGCTTCAATACCATTGAGGAAATCGACTGGGCCGCAGATTACCTGCGCCGCAAGATCGAAGACTGCCGCGCCGGCCGCCTGCGCGCAGCCTGAAAATATTAATAAAAACAAATACTTATATCGCCACACTTTATTGTGGCGCTTATTGTGGTGAGTTGCGTGCGGCTTCCTGCAGATT
Organism: Betaproteobacteria bacterium; assembly: GCA_043752435.1. Taxonomy (GTDB): domain Bacteria; phylum Pseudomonadota; class Gammaproteobacteria; order Burkholderiales; family SG8-41. The sequence goes on along the minus strand of JAYUYQ010000111.1, from coordinate 13,940 downwards.
GATGAAGCTGTGGTCGCAGAAACCCGGTTCGGCATGAGCCTGCAGCTCTTCATACACCGCATCCGGATCACGCAATACGCGTGTGTCGAAATGGCGGGCGTTCACCGCGCCGTAATTGATGCAGGTACCCTGCGCGTCGCGCTCAAGACAAGCGTAAATCGTTGTCACCACGTAGAGGCCGGCGCTGTATTCAATGAAATGCAGATATTTCTTGCCGCGCACGATCTGCGCGTCGCGCGCCCCGGCGCGCCGGGTGTCGATCGCGCGCATGCTTTCGCCGTGCTGCCGCTGGTAGTGCATCAGCGAATGGGAACGACCCTCAACGAGCAAGCGGTCGCCGGTACGCGGATCGATTTCATATTCCCGGTAAAACGCGCAGTGCACAAATGGGCTGCGCACCAGGTTGTCGAACTGCGTCGTGCCCTGTGCCGACGCCGGCGCAATCGCCGCCAGCCCGAGCCCCAAGGCAGTCCATCCCGGCATCATGATTGTCACTGAGAACTTCATCGTAAAACAGTGTGCCCCGGGACGGAACAACTGTCCACACTCAAAACAATCGAAAATCAACGCACTTGCATAACAACGGCGCCGAGACCGCCTTGTCTTGCCCGGCCATCTCCGGAGACCGTCGTGGTTCCAAACAGAATCCTTGGCGATTTATTGGGAGGTGACGCCCAGTTGCACGAAAAGTTTTCCCCACTTCGCTTTTTCCACATCCAAAAAAGTATCGTACTCTTTCGGGGTCCCGCCCACTACGATCCCCCCCCTGCTCTCAATCTGCTCCTTGAAATCGGCTGTGCGCGCGATATCGGCAATTTCCCGATGCAAACGGGTAACGATGGCGCCTGAAGTTTTCGCGGGGACCAATATTCCATACACGCCAGTGCTGGCATCGTATCCGGGAACAGTCTCACTTACGGAAGGAATGTCGGGCAATGCAGCGGCGCGCTTGGCGCTCGTAACCGCCAGGGGGCGCAGGCGCCCCGTCTTCAGCATGGGAAGGGCGGAAACAAGATTTGGCGGATAAACCTGTATCAACCCGCCCATGACATCCGCAACGGCCTGCGAGGTTGCCTTATATGGTATTTCCTGCATGTCGATTTTGGCCATTGATTTGAACAGCTCAAGCGTCAAAAATGCCGAACTGCCAAGTCCCGAAGACCCATAGCGGATTTTCCCGGGCTGCGCCCTAGCCAAATTGATCAGTTCCTGCGTCGTTTTAGCCGGTACCGCAGCATTCACGCAGATGACATTGGGCGACAACACCACCAGACTCACCGGCGCAAATTCCTTGCGATCGAACGGCAGACTTTTGTACAGCATGTGGCTGATCGCCAAGCCCAGGGAACCCAGCAGCAGCGTGTAACCATCAGCCGTCGAATCACCAACCACGCGGTTGGCCAAGCCGCTGTTGGCGCCAGGCCGATTGTCGATCACAACGTTCTGCCCGAAACGATCCGCAAGATTCCTGCCCAGCAACCGCGCAGTGAAATCTGTCGTGGTGCCCGAGGTAAAGCCGACCACAATCCTGATCGGACGTTCAGGGTAGGCTTGTGCAGCATGCAAAGGAGACGCCGGCAATCCGGCAAACACGACAAAACTTCCTACGGCACTCAGCAATTCCCGGCATTTGCTCATTGCAATCTCCATTATCTGCCCACAAACTGCACATCAACCCACGAAACGTTCAAACGTCCGCAGCCAGTTCTCCCCCAGTATTCCCCGAATGTCGTCCTCGACATAACCCTTGTTCAGCAAACCATTTGTCAGGTTGGACAGTTTCTCTATTGTCTCCAGGTCCCGAGCATAGTTCTGATTCAAAAAGTCGTCCACTGATCCGAAAATATCGGGACGCAAAGTCCGATTACGTACCGACTGTGGCAGCACCTTGCCTTCCCGCTTAAAGCCTTCAACATAATCCAACCCGAGCCCCATGCTCTGCATGCCGAATTTTCCAGTGATGTAGTCGACATGCTGCAGCATGTGTTCGAGACTTGGATCCTTGGCCGCCACCGGGCGAGGCATAGCATTCAAACCGATTGCGCCGCCTTTTTCGGTAACGATTTTCAGCACATCATCTTTTTTGTTGCGATCGTTCGGCGTGATCGCATAGGCATTTCCATGAGTGACCACCGGCGCCCTGGCAAGCTCCGCCGCATCCAGAGAGGTCTGATGGCCCGCATGCGAGATATCCAGCATCAACGGCAACTCATTGACCGCCGCAACAAAATCCTTACCCAGGAAAGTCAAGCCACTATCACGCAGTTCTCCGCAGCCACACCCCAGCAGATTGGCAAAGGTATAACAAACGCCAAGCACCCTGAAGCCCATGTCATAAAGCGTGCGGACACGAGTGAGGTCTTTCTCGATCATGTCGGAGGCCTGCGTAATCAATACCAAGGCAATTTTTCCCTGTTCCTTCGCTCGCCTGATATCCCCGGCCTTGGTAGCCAACATCAGCGTTGGATTTTTTCCGATTTTGCTCAATGCCGTCTCGGTGCGCCGCATCACATCGTCCCACGGTTGCGGTGAGGCAACGCTCAGGAACCCGGCGCTCACCCCCCCTGCGACAAGCGCTTGCGTGTATGGCTCATCCAGTACGTACAGCGGCGTCAGTCCGTCGAGTACTAGTGCACTGCGGTGCAACGCCGCAGCAGTTGATTTTTTCTGCTTTCCACCAGATTCCAAAATAACCTCCACTTGATCTAGCCGATAACGATCTGCTGTCTGAGCCACGGCACCAGACGCTTTATTTCCGGAAGGCATTCGCGACGCACGATTTCGCACGACAGTTCGACGATGCGTTGCGGCAGATCGCCGTATTCGCCGGCGCGCGTGATCAGATGCAACTGGCGGTTCAATCCCGCGGCAGGAAACGGCAGCGACCTGACTCCCTTCATGCGAGCCCCGGCCTGCAGCAAGCAGAACGGCGTTGCGATCGCCCAGCCCAGTCCGGCAGAAACCATCGCGACCAGCGTATCGGTCGCATCGACCTCCAGCAGCCGGGCGGCCTTTACCCCTAGCCGACGCAGATGACGCTCGATCTGGCCGCCAATCTGCGAACGCGCCGAAAAACGAATCAGCGAATGTGCTGCTGCCAACTTTCTCAAATCCTGCAATTCGGTGGCAGACCCCATTCTGTCAGGCAGCAGCAACAGAAAAGGTTCGGACAGAATGGCATAGCGGTCCAAACCGTCGACGTCGTCCAGCGGATCGCTGGTGATGATGAAATCAAGATTCCGGCTGAGCAGCCCCTGTGCCTGGTCGTGGGCGAGGCCGGACCTGAATGACAGATGCGTCGCGGTGGTCTTCAGCAGTGTCTTGATCAGCGTAGGCCCCACGGTGGCGGCGAACGAGTCGATCACGCCGATATTCAGCTGCTGCACCTTGTTCGATCCAGCGTGACGCACCGCGAGTTCCAGGGCCTCGGCATCGCTGATGATGGTCTGCGCGTGACGCTGCAACACCCGCCCGGTAGCCGTGGGAACGACTGGACGTTGCGAGCGGTCAATCAACACAGCACCCATGCATTCTTCCAGTTGCCTGACAAGTTGCGAAACCGCTGACTGGGTCAAACCCAGCCTGCCTGCTGCTACGGTCATGTTGCCGGCATCGGCCACCGCGAGGAAAACGCGCAGCGCATGCAAATCAAAGCTGCGCTTTCCGTACGATCCATTCGCCCTCATTGCGCCGACTCCGGACGATGTGATGCGACAATTTTCAGCTTAGTCAATTCACAGCCCCCCTTTCAATGCACGAATCCACACCATTAGCATAACTTATGCTATCCGGTGAGCAAGCTAATTCCTGCGGCGGAATGCAGCCATTCGCGTTGACCGTACCGATGTTTGCTGATTTGATTGCTGTCGCAAATTGCACGGAATCAAAATCGCCGCCAACGTGAAATACTCCATTTCCTCCCTGGTTCGCAACGCCTTCAGTCATCACGAACGGTGGCCACTGGCCTGGCGCAGTCCGGCGCCCAAACAGCATTACGACGTCATAATCATTGGCGGCGGCGGCCACGGACTTGCCACCGCCTACTATCTCGCCAGGGAACACGGCATTACGAACATAGCCGTTCTGGAAAAAGGCTACATCGGCGGCGGTAATACCGGGCGCAACACGACCATCATCCGCTCCAATTATTTTCTCGACGCGAATGCACACTTCTATGAGCATTCGCTGAAACTGTGGGAAAAAATGTCCGCTGATCTGAATTTCAACGTGATGTTCAGTCCTCGCGGCGTGCTGAATCTGGCACATAGCAATGCCGACCTGGAAGCCCATTCCAGACGCGGAAATGCGATGCGGCTGAATGGCATCGACGCCGAACTGCTCGACCGCGATGCGATAAGCCGCATGGTACCCCTGCTCGACTGCACCCCGGAAGCCCGCTACCCGGTCATGGGCGGGTTGCTGCAACGCCGCGGGGGCACAGCGCGCCACGACGCTGTAGCCTGGGGTTATGCCCGCGGTGCCGATGCCTGCGGCGTCGACATCATCCAGCAATGCGAAGTCACCGGTTTTCGCCGTGACGGCAACCGCATCACCGGTGTCGAAACCACCCGCGGCTACATGCGTGCCGGAAAAGTCGGCCTCGCTGTTGCCGGCCACTCAGGCCAAGTCGCAGCACTGGCAGGCCTGCGACTTCCCATCGAAAGCCACGTCCTGCAGGCACTGGTATCAGAACCTGTCAAACCCGTACTCGACACCGTCGTCACGTCCGGCGCGGCGCACTTCTATGTCAGCCAGTCCGACAAGGGAGAGCTGGTACTGGGCGGCGATCTCGACATGTACAACTCCTACGGCCAACGCAGCAATCTGCCGCCCGTCGAACACGCGGTGCAGTCGTTGGTCGCCCTGTTCCCTTGCTTCAGCCGTCTGCGCATGCTTCGCACATGGGGCGGCATCATGGACATGAGCATGGATGGCAGTCCGATCATCGGAAAATCACCGATCGATAACCTGTACCTGAATTGCGGCTGGTGCTACGGCGGATTCAAGGCGACGCCGGCATCGGGCTGGTGTTTCGCTCACACCATCGCGCAGGACAGACCACACGCACTCAACGCCGCATTCCGGCTGGACCGTTACGCGCAGGGCCGCACACTGGACGAGCACGGGACAGGACCATTCGCATGGACTCACTGAAGCTGCGACTACGGGACAGACAGCACCCGCCACATTCATCATGATGCTGATCCCATGCCCCCACTGCGGGGCCCGAAACGTCACCGAGTTTACCTACGGCGGGGCAGCGAATCTCTCCAGACCCGCCGCGCCAGCGGACACCAGCGACGCGCAATGGGCCGATTACGTCTACATGCGCGACAACCCGTGTGGTCCGCATGACGAACTCTGGCAGCACAGTGCCGGATGTCGCCGCTGGATCGCGGTTTGCCGCGACACACGCACTCACGACGTCATCTCCACTGCCGTCCCTGGAAAACTGCCGCCTCAATGACGAATACACAGAGCTGCCGGCTACCGCAAGGTGGTCTGATCAACCGCAACCGTCCGTTGCGCTTTCATTTCAATGGCCGCGAACTTTGGGGTTACGCCGGGGACAGTCTCGCATCCGCACTGATCGCAAACGGCATTCACTTGGTAGGCAGAAGCTTCAAATACCACCGTCCTCGTGGCATTTTTGGTTCTGGCGCCGAAGAACCGAATGCGCTGGTACAACTCGAAACCGGTACCCGCACCGAGCCCAATCTCCGTGCCACGCAGATCGAGCTGCACGAAGGGCTCAGCGCTGCCAGCCAGAACTGTTGGCCTTCCGTCGGCACGGATATCGGTGCGATCAACAATCTGTTGTCGCGACTGCTACCCGCCGGGTTCTATTACAAGACGTTCATGTGGCCTCCGTCATGGTGGCTGAAGTACGAGCACTGGATTCGCAAGATGGCCGGCCTCGGTGTATCTCCACATCTACCGGACCCCGATTTCTACGAGCACAACCACGCGCACTGCGACGTGCTGGTCGCCGGGGGCGGACCGGCGGGACTGGGCGCGGCGCTTGCCGCCGCACGGGCCGGTGCCCGGGTGCTGCTGATCGACGACGGCTTCCACCCCGGCGGCAGCCTGCTGCACGAAACAGCAGCCATTGATGGCCTGCCCGCCACAACCTGGATCGAGCGTGTGCTGGCCGAGCTGAAATCCATGCCGGACGTAAAAGTTCTCACGCGCAGCACTGCATTCGGATATTTCGACCACAATTTTCTGGTCGTAGCCGAAACCGTGTCTCCCGCCACGGCACACATGCCACGGCAACGGTTGTGGAAAATACGCGCACGTCGCGTCGTACTGGCCACCGGCGCTATCGAACGGCCGCTGGTTTTTGCCGACAACGATCGCCCCGGCATCATGCTCGCCTCTGCCGCACGCGCTTACGCCAACCGCTACGCTGCGCAGCCCGGCAACCGCGCCGTGGTATTCACCAACAACGATTCGGCCTACGCCGCCGCCCTGGATCTCCATCGCGCCGGGGTGCACATCGAAGCTATCATCGACGCCCGGTCGCAAGCTGGCGGTGAAGTCATGGAACAGACGCGCACGGCGGGCATCCGCACCGTGTACGGCCATGCCGTTGTCAGGGCGCGTGGCACAAAGCGTGTCAATGCCGCTGAAATCATGCGCCACGAAAACGGGCACGGCACCGGATCAGTAGAGTGCATACCCTGTGACCTGCTGTGCGTGTCCGGAGGCTGGAGTCCGTCCGTCCACCTGTTTTCACAGTCCAAAGGGCGACTGCGTTATGACGAAAACCTGACGGCGTTCGTGCCCGGCACATCGGCACAGGCAGAACAGTCGGCCGGAGCCGCAAGCGGCATTTACGGACTCGCACAATGCATCAGCGATGGCTATGTCGCCGGATCACAGGCGGCAACAGCCTGCGGCCTGAAACAACCCGAGCCGTTGGCCCCTCCGTTGATCGGACAAGCCGCAACAGGATCGATCCTGCCGCTGTGGCGTGTCGGCGCCAGTCATACTCATCGGGTCAAGTCGTTCATCGACCTACAGAACGACGTCACCACTGCTGATGTTGCTCTGGCTGCCCGTGAAGGGTATGTGTCGATCGAGCATCTGAAACGCTACACCACGCTCGGCATGGGCACAGACCAGGGCAAAACATCCAATATCAACGGGTTGGCCATCCTTGCCGAAATCAGCGCGGTGCAGATTCCGGAAATCGGCACGACCACGTTCCGTGCTCCCTACACGCCCGTAACGCTGGGTACGCTGGCCGGCAATGAAATCGGCGCGCATTTCGATCCGGTACGTACCAGCGCCATGCACGACTGGCACCTGAAGGCCGGGGCTCGATTCATTAATGCGGGATTGTGGAAACGGCCGCAATTCTATCCACATTCCGGTGAAACCGACCAGCAGGCCATCAACCGCGAAACGCTCGCGGTACGCCAGGCGACCGGGCTGGTCGATGTCTCCACGCTTGGAAAAATCGACATCAAGGGACGGGACGTCTGCGAATTTCTGGAACGCGTTTATGTCAACCGCTGGCGCAACCTCGCAGTAGCCAAAGCCCGTTATGGCCTGATGCTGCGGGAGGATGGCATGGTGTTTGACGACGGCACGACGACACGCATAGGCCACGAACATTTCCTGATGACCACGACGACAGCCAACGCCGTCCGCGTAATGGCCATGCTGGAGTACTGGCTGCAGGTACATTGGCACGATCTTGACGTGCGGCTGACATCGGTAACTGAACAATGGGCCGCCATTGCCGTCGCCGGCCCAGAGTCGCGTCGGGTGCTGGCAACGGTTGCCTCCTCGGATGTAGGCGATACCGTGCTGCCGTACATGGGTTATCTTGAAACAGGCATCGCCGGCTGTCCCGCGCGCGTATTCCGCATCAGCTTCTCTGGAGAACTTGCCTACGAAATCAACGTGCCGGCCGACTGCGGGCTGGCCGTGTGGGAAGCCTTGCTGACGGCGGGACAGTCCTCCGGCATTACACCGTACGGCACAGAAGCCATGGCGGTGCTGCGGATCGAGAAAGGACATGTTGCCGGCATGGAACTGGACGGTCGCACCACACCGGACGATCTGGGCCTCGGAAAAATGGTCGCCACGGACAAGGATTGCATCGGCAGGCGCAGCCTGTCCTTGCCCGGACTTGCAGTCCGCGATCGCCGCCAGCTCGTGGGACTGGTTCCCGTCGACGGCCGCACTACGATACCCCGTGGTGCACAACTGGTTTCCGGTAATAACCATCTCCTCCCCACTCCGATCATGGGACACGTAACCTCAACCTGCTACAGCCCGGCGCTGAAACATCCCGTTGCACTGGCCCTGCTGTCCAGCGGACGGGAGCGTTACGGCGAACGACTCCAAGCCATGTCCCCCCTCGCCGGCGTAAACGTCGAAGTCGAGGTTACCCATCACGTGTTCTACGATCCTGAAGGAAAGCGACTCCGTGGCTGACACCATCGTTCGCCTGTCCGCGCTGGCCGGTCTCGCCGTTCCATCACCCGTCGCTACCGGCGCAGCTATCACGCTGCAGGAACGTCATCCGCTCTTCATGATCAACCTGCGCGGCACGGATGATCCGACCTTGCGCGAAGCAATGCGTGTCGCCTTGGCTTGCGAACTGCCGGTCGCACCGAACGCATCGAGTACCGGACCATCCGGCGAAATTCTGAAACTGGGTCCGGACGAGTGGCTGCTGGTGGCGGACGCCGGTTCGGCGTGGTCCGAAAAAATGACAATCCCCGGCGCCACACTGACGGACGTCAGCCACGCCCGCGTCGCCGTACGGGTCAAAGGAGCAAAAGCCCGCGATCTGCTGGCAAAAGGTTGCGCAATCGACCTGCATCCGCGACAGTTCCCGCCGGGAGCCTGCGTGCAGACCGCGATTACGAAAATCAATATCGTCCTGCACCAGCCGCAGGACGCCGACGGCTTCGTGCTGTACGCCCCGCGCAGCTTTGCCGGTTCCATCTGGCACTGGCTGACCGCCTCTGCAGCCGAATACGGCTACCATGTGGTCGCGCCAAACGGCGACAGCACCATGCCCCGCCGGTAACCGGAGAAAACTTCATGCCGAAAAACGAAACACCGCCGCGTCCCAGCTGGCGCCCCACCGTGATCGGCAAGCGTTACGCGGTGGCCTGCGGCCATTACCTTGCCGCCGCCGCCGCGATCCGCGTTCTTGAGCGCGGCGGCAACGCAGTCGATGCCGGCGTCACCGCCGCGATGGCGCTGGCGGTTCTGCAGCCAGACATCGTCAGCTTCTCCGGGGTGGCGCCCACCCTCGTGTACCGGAAAAGCGACCGCACAGTGCACAGCCTCGCCGGCCTCGGCTGGTGGCCGCAATCCACCGATATCGAGCGCCTGCGCAGCGCAGGCAATGGCGTGGTGCCGGATGGTCTGCTGCGAACGGTCATGCCGGCAGCGCCGGCCACCCACGTCGAAGCGCTGCTGCAATTCGGCACCATCAGTTTCGAAGAAGCGGCATCCGCAGCCCACGAAATCGCCCGCGACGGCTTTGCCGCCTATCCGGTATTCGTACGCCACCTGGAAAAATTCCAGGACAAGTACCGGCGCTGGCCGTCGAGCGCGGACATCTACCTGCCCGGCGGACGCACGCCCCGGATCGGTGAAATTTTCCGTCAGCAGCAACTCGCACGTTCCATCGCCGGCATGATGCAGGCCGAACGCAACGCAGCGGGCAATCGCGCCGCCAAACTGCGGGCAACCCGCGACTACTATTACAAGGGACCCATTGCCGAAGGCATTGCTGCATTCCATCGTGAGCATCGCGGCTTCGTCACCCGGGATGACTTGGCCGCTTTTACAGTGCCCGTGGAAAAAAGCATCAGTTGCTCGTATAAGTCACATCAGATCCACAGCTGCGACACCTGGTGCCAGGGCATATCGCTGCTGCAGGCACTCAAGATTCTTGAAAACATCGACCTCGCGGCGCTCGGACACAATACGCCTGCCTACATCCACATGACCGGCGAGGCGCTGAATCTGGCTTTTGCAGACCGCGAAGCCTACGTTGGTGATCCGCGTTTTGTTGATGTACCGGTTCCCGGCATGCTGTCGGCCGAATATGCCATGGCGCAGTACGGGCGCATCGATGCCGGCAAAGCCTTCGGCACGCTGCCCTTGCCCGGCAGGCCGCCGGGCACATCGCGCGATGCGTTCGTTCCGGTGCTGTCCTCCTACCCGGCGGCAGCGCCCGGCACCGCTCTGGACACCATCTATTGCTGCGTCGTCGACGCCGACGGCAATGCTTATTCAGCTACGCTTTCGGACAACGCGCGCGACACGCCGGTTATACCGTCGTTGGGCGGCACCGTCTCGTCGCGCGGCGCTCAAGGTCGTCTGGAACCAGGCCACCCCGCAGAGGTCAAGCCGGGAAAACGCCCCCGGCTGACACCGGCGCCGGCACTTGCGCTGAGCGACGGTGAATTCGTAATGGGGTTCGGCACGCCCGGTGGAGACGTGCAGACTCAGGCCATGCTGCAGGTTTACCTGAACGTCACGGAATTCGGCATGACCGTGCAGCAGGCAATAGAAGAACCGCGCTTCGGCACCTTCATTTTTCCGAATTCTTTTTCTCCGCACGCCATCGGAAAATTCAATGTCGAAAGCCGCGTGCCGGACAGCACCCTGGCCGCACTGAAAAACCTCGGCCATCCCGTGCAGCCCTGGTCCGCACTGACACCGGCGGCCGGTGCTGTCTGTGCTATCCGGCGTGACCCCGAGACCGGATGGCTGCATGCCGGGGCAGATCCCCGCCGCGAAGCTTATGCGATCGCCTGGTAAGCGAGATAACGGTGCACCTCATCGCACAACAACGGGTATCGGAAGCTCCCTGGGGGCATGTGCAATCTCCGACAAGAAACGAAACAGGTTGCCGCGATCAATAACCCGTGTGCGCCTCAGCCCTGCTTCTGTCCATTATCCCGACACCCGCCGGCGCGTCATCGGGTCGCGATGCCTTGTTGCGCCGCACTCAGCCCGATGCCAACTGCTAATTCAAGCGCGGCTGCGCAGCGGTATTTTTGTACCAGTCGAAAGGCTGGTCATCCAGCCTGACCATGACGCTCTTGGTGTCGAAATGCGCATCAAAGGACTCGGTACCGCCTTCCCGGCCAATGCCGGACAGCTTCACGCCGCCCCACGGTGACGCGGGATCCAGACGGTGATGGTCGTTGATCCAGACGATGCCGCAGCGCAATCTGGCCGCAACGCGATGAGCCCTGGAGATATCATTGGTTCTGATCGCGCCGGCAAGCCCGAACGGGGACTGATTAGCCAAGCGGACGCCCTCTTCCTCATCCCGGAAAGGGGTGATCGACGTAAACGGGCCGAAGACTTCTTCCTGGTAAATGCGCATGTCCGGTGTCACATCGGAAAATATGGTCGGCTCGACAAAAAATCCCCCGGCAAGGGCTGGATCCGCAGGAATGCGCCCGCCATGCACCAGGCGCGCGCCCTGCTCGCGCCCGAGCTGCGCATAGTGCAGCACCCGTTGCTGCTGTTTGGCGGAGATGACGGGGCCGAGTTGAACCGCCGGGTCAGCGGGATCGCCGATGCGTATGGTTGCGGCTTTTGCCGCCAGCTTTTCCACGAATTCGTCGTATATACCCTGCTGCACAATGTGGCGGCTGGCGCAGATGCAGGTTTGGCCGGCACCGATGAAGGCACCGAACGCCGCGTAATTGACAGCCTGATCAACGTCGAAATCGTCGAACACCAGAACCGGCGTCTTGCCACCGAGTTCAAGCGTTTGATGGACAAAATTGCGGCCGGCCAGCGCGCCGACGATGCGGCCGGCTTCCGTGCCGCCGGTGAGCACAAACTTGTTGATGCCGGAATGTTCGGCCAGCGCTTTCCCCGTGGTGGGTCCCAGCCCGGTCACGACATTGAACACGCCCGGCGGCAAGCCGGCCTCGGTGAAAATCTCGGCCAGCCGTAAAGTGGTCAACGGCGTGTATTCCGAGGGCTTGACGACCGTTGTGCATCCCGAGGCGAGTACAGGCGCCAGGCTTTTACACATAATCATCAGCGGATGGTTGAATGGCGTTGAGTTGCCGACGACGCCGAGCGGGGTGCTGATGGTGTAATTGAGATAATTGCCTTCCACGGGAATGACCGCGTCGCGGCGGGATAAAGCCAGACCGGCGTTATAGCGGAAAAAATCCGGCAGCCGGCTGATCTGCGCGCGCGTCTCGTTCACGGGCCGGCCGTTGTTCTGCGTTTCCAGATGGTACATTTCTTCGAGATGGCTTTCGAACGCATCCGCCAGCCTGTTGAGCAGGCGGGCACGGACACGCACGGACAGGCCGCCCCACTCTTTGCTCTCGAATGCCCGGCGGGCGCTGGCCACGGCCCGGTCAACATCCGCCGCATCCGCGTGAGCGATGCGGGCGATGACCTCGCCGGTGGACGGATTCAATACATCGATCAGTTCGCCGCCGGCGGCAGCAACCTCGGCGCCATCAATGAACAAACCGCGCGCACGGATACCCGATCGTGATTGCGGTGTTGCTCCGGCGGTCATGGTCTTCATAAAGTTTCCCTTGCAGAAAATCCGGTTTGGTTAAAAATCTATCCGTTGCGTCTATTCAATTACCGTCCGGTTACTACTGATGTAACATACTATAAAAATATAGTCGATTCATCGATCCGGGCTTGCCTGAACAGGCACTAATTTTCACACAGCATGGAGGTCAAAGATGAGCTTTCCAAAACTGCTAGCCGTTGCATGCGCGATATCCCTGGTGGCCGGCCCGGCGCTGGGGCAGGAATTCCCCAACAAGCCGGTACGCGTGGTCATTCCATTCACGCCGGGCAGCGCCTCGGACATCGTCGGTCGCCTGGTGGCGCGCAAGCTCTCTGAGATCTGGGGGCAGCCGGTCATCGTGGACAACCGCTCCGGCGCGGGCGGATCCATCGGTTCGGCGGTAGTGGCCAGATCCGCAGCAGACGGCTATACGCTGCTGGTCAGCACAAACGCACATGCCGCGAACCCGGCGATTTACAAGAGCCTGCCGTACAACACGCTGAAAGATTTCACCAATCTTGCACCGCTCGCAGGACACGCGAACGTTTTCATCGTAGGGCCCCAGCAGGGCTTCAAGACACTCGCTGACTTTCTCGCAGCAGCGAAGGCAAAGCCGGGGCAGCTGAACTTCTCCTCGGCAGGCATCGGCAGCGCCACGCACCTTAATCTGGAAAAGTTCAAACTCGAAGCCCGCATCAATGTCACGCACGTACCGTACAAAGGCACGCCCGAGGCCATCGGCGACACGGTGGGGGGGCGTGTGTGCTGCTACTTTGCGCCGATCACTGCAGTCGTGCCGTTTGTGCAAACCGGCAGGGCCGTGGCGCTGGCCGTGTCCACCGCAAAACGCGCACCCTTGTTGCCGGATGTGCCGACAGTTGCCGAGGCCGGTGTGCCGGGCTTCGATTATTCGCTCTGGGTCGGGCTGTGGGGGCCCGCGGGCATTCCCGCAAAAATCGCGAACCGGATCAACCAGGACGTCAACCGCGCGCTCGCCTCGACCGACCTGCGCGATCAGTTCGTGAAGCTGGGCGCAGATCCGCTGAAAATGACATTGACCGAGTTCGCAGAATTCACGCGCAAGCAGATCGAGGATTCGCAACGCATCATCAAAGCCGCCGGCATTGAACCGCAATAAAAATAAACAAGGAAGCGCTGATTAAATCAGCGCTTCCCCTGAAGTGGGGGGCTTAGCCCACTTGTTCAGTGTTTCCACAATAATAAGCAGAAGGAGGCAGCCATGCCGGTTGTCATAGCAGATGGGGCGGATCTCGACGTCGTGCAAATGGGACAAGGCCGCGATCTTGTTTTGCTGCATTCCCTGCTCGCTGACCGCTCTGCATTCGACAAGGTTGCGCCGGCGCTGGCGCAGACGCGCCGCTTGTGGCTGGTG
>JAYUYQ010000110.1:0-6485 GCA_043752435.1 Betaproteobacteria bacterium | reverse complement strand
CATCGCCATCAGCATCAGGCTGACCGTGCAGTTGCCGCCGATGTAATTCTTGATGCCTTTCACCAGCGCCGCATCGATCACGTCACGGTTCACCGGGTCGAGGATGATCACGGCATCCGGCTGCATGCGCAGCGCCGAAGCAGCATCAATCCAGTAGCCGTCCCAGCCCGCAGCCCGCAGCTTGGGAAATATCGCGTTGGTGTAATCGCCGCCCTGGCAGGAAATCAGGATGTCCATTGCCGCCAGCGCGTCGATGCTGCTGGCGTCCGCGACCTTGCCGACATCGCGCCCGATGTCAGGCCCGCGGCCACCCGCCTGGGACGTTGAGAAAAATGTGGGCGCGATCAAATCAAAATCCCGCTCCGCCCGCATCCGCTCCACGAGCACCGAGCCGACCATGCCGCGCCAACCGATGATACCGACCTTCTGCATAAAAACACCTTTAAAAACAATATACTACAACAAAATCATACTCTACAGTGCGGCGACCACCGCATCACCCATTTCCACAGTGCCAACCTTGCGCGCACCGGGCTCGTCTATATCCGGTGTGCGGTAACCCGCTGCCAGCACGCTTTTGACCGCCGCCTCAATGCGATACGCCCATTCATCTTTGTTGAACGAATACCGCAACATCATCGCTGTCGAGAGGATGGTGGCCAGCGGATTGGCGATGTTTTTGCCGGCAATGTCAGGGGCAGAACCGTGGATTGGCTCATACAGCCCGCCACCGCCGGAATTCAGCGATGCCGAGGGCAGCATGCCGATCGAGCCGGTCAGCATCGACGCCTCGTCGGACAGGATGTCACCAAAAATGTTGCCGGTGACGATGACATCGAACTGTTTGGGATTGCGCACCAGCTGCATCGCGGCGTTATCCACGTACATGTGCGACAACGCGACCTCAGGATATTGTTTCGCAACGTCGGTGACGATTTCGCGCCAGAAGCGGCTGGTCTCCAGCACGTTTTCCTTGTCGACCGAACAGAGTTTTTTGCCGCGTTTCATCGCAGTCTGGAAACCGACTTCGGCGATGCGGCGGATCTCCGGCTCCGAGTACAGCATGGTGTCGTAACCTTCGCGCTCGCCGCGCGCATTGTCACGACGCCCGCGCGGCTCACCGAAATAAATGTCGCCGGTCAGTTCGCGGATGATCATCAGGTCGAGGCCGGACACCACTTCGGGCTTCAGCGTCGAGGCACTGACCAGTTCCGGGTACAACACGGCGGGACGCAAGTTGGCAAACAAGCCGAGTTCCTTGCGGATACGCAGAATGCCCTGCTCCGGGCGTTGCGTTCGCGGCAGTGCGTCGTATTTGGGGCCGCCGACGGCGCCGCACAGCAC
The DNA here is from genome assembly GCA_043752435.1 of Betaproteobacteria bacterium. Classification (GTDB taxonomy): domain Bacteria; phylum Pseudomonadota; class Gammaproteobacteria; order Burkholderiales; family SG8-41. The sequence continues at coordinate 5,141 of JAYUYQ010000110.1, read as the reverse complement.
CGCATCCGCTTCTTTCGCGAGTTTGAGTGTCGACGGCGGCAACGGATCGCCGTGCGCGTCAAATCCGGCGCCGCCGAAGGGCGCTTCTTCGAATTCCAGCTTGAGGCCATCCGCCGCCAGACGGCGCAAGACCTTCAGCGCCTGGCCGACGATTTCGGGACCGATGCCGTCACCGGCGAGGACTGCGATTTTCATGATTCAGAATTCAGGAGTGAGGATTGAGGAATGAGGATCGCGGAGTGGAGTTGAGCGTTTACTCAATCCTCGATCCGCAATCCTGCCCTTAAAACAGCCAGGGCTGCGCTATCTTGTATTTCGCCTCGAAGGCACGAATCTCGTCGGCGTGCCCCAGCGTCAAACCGATGTCGTCCAGCCCGTTCAACATGCAATGCTTGCGATGCGGATCGATGTCGAATGTGTAGCTGTCGCCCGCCGGCGTGCTGACCGTCTGTTGCTCAAGATCGATCGCCAGCCGGTAACCCTCGTTGGCTTCGGTGTCGCGAAACAGCTGGTCGACGATCTTCGGGTCCAGCGTGATCAGCAGCAAACCGTTTTTCAGGCTGTTGGTGTAGAAAATATCGGCAAAACTCGGCGCGATGATGGTCTGGATGCCGAATTGCAGCAGCGCCCACGGCGCGTGCTCGCGCGACGAACCGCAGCCGAAGTTTTCCCGTGCCAGCATCACTGTCGCGCCCTCGAAGCGTTTGCGGTTGAGCACGAAGTCGGCATTCAGCGGACGTCCGGTATTGTCGGAATCCGGTTCGCCGCGGTCGAGATAGCGCCATTCGTCGAACAGGTTCGGACCGAAGCCGGTGCGCCTGATCGATTTCAGGAACTGCTTGGGGATGATCGCGTCGGTATCGACATTGGCGCGATCCAGCGGCGCGACCAATCCCTCTTTACGGACAAACTTGTCCATCGCCTACTTGTCCGCCTTACGCTGAATGGCTTCACCGGTTTTTTCGACATCCTTGCCGAAGCCCTGCATGGTATTGCAACCCGCCATCGCCACGGCCCAGACCACCAACATCAACATCGCGAATCGTTTCATGAATACCTCCTCAGTCAAAACTACGAACATCAACAAAATGCCCGGTAACCGCCGCTGCCGCGGCCATCGCCGGACTCACCAGATGCGTTCTTCCGCCGGCGCCCTGCCGGCCTTCAAAATTCCGGTTCGACGTCGAGGCACAGCGCTCACCGGGACTCAACTGGTCCTCGTTCATGCCCAGGCACATTGAACAGCCCGGCTCGCGCCATTCGAAACCCGCGTCCTTGAAAATTTGGTCAAGCCCTTCCTGCTCGGCCTGCGCTTTGACCAGACCCGATCCCGGCACCACCATCGCCAGTTTGATGTTGGCCGCGACCTTGCGGCCCTTGGCGACAGCCGCCGCTGCGCGCAAATCTTCGATGCGCGAATTGGTGCAGGAACCGATAAATATTTTATCAAGCTTGATATCACTGATCAGCGTGCCCGGTTTGAGGTCCATGTATTTCAGCGCGAGGGCGTAACCCTCACGCTTTACCAGACTGGTCTCCAGCGCCGGATCCGGCACACGCCCGTCAACGCTCGTCACCATCTCCGGCGACGTGCCCCAGGTCACCTGCGGCACGATGTCTTCGCCGCGGAGGATCACCACCTTGTCGAATTTGGCGTCGGCATCGCTGGTCAGCGTGCGCCAGTGCGCAGCAGCCTGATCCCACATGGCGCCGGTCGGCGAAAATAGGCGGCCCTTGCAATATTCGATGGTTTTTTCGTCGACCGCGACCATACCGGTGCGCGCACCGGCCTCGATCGCCATATTGCACAGGGTCATGCGGCCTTCCATCGACAGCCCGCGGATGCAGCTGCCGGCGAATTCAACCGCGTGGCCGGTACCGCCCGCCGTGCCGATGGTGCCGATGATCGCGAGCGCAACATCTTTAGCCGTCACGCCGGGACCGAGCTTGCCATCGACGACAATCTGCATGGCTTTGGATTTTTTCATCACCATGCATTGCGTGGCGAGAACGTGTTCAACTTCGCTGGTGCCGATGCCAAAGGCGAGCGCGCCAAATGCGCCATGAGTGCTGGTATGCGAATCACCGCAGACCACCGTCATGCCCGGCAGCGTCGCGCCATTCTCCGGCCCGATCACATGGACGATGCCCTGGCGCTTGTCAAGAAACGGAAAATAAACCTTGGCTTTATGTTCCTTAATGTTCTTGTCCAGCGTCTCAATCTGCAACCGCGAGACCTTGTCGGTGATGCCGGCCATTCCTTTGTCCCAATTACGCGTAGGCGTATTGTGATCTGCCGTCGCCACCACTGAATCAGAGCGCCACACCTTGCGTCCGGCGAGTCTCAGGCCTTCGTAAGCCTGCGGACTGGTGACTTCGTGCACCAAGTGGCGGTCGATGTACACCATCGCCGTCCCGTCCGCTTCTTCGCGCACGAGATGGCTGTCCCAGAGTTTGTCGTAAAGCGTTTTGCCTGCCATGGAATTACCGTTCGGTGAGATCAAAGCCACTGAAACCTTGGATTATGTCACAGGGCAGCAGGCCCCGGCTTAAGCTCAGGTCCCTGCTTTCAACCCCCGCCACAACACGATGGTTGCCAGCAAAGCGCAACCCGCCGCCAGTGTAAATGTCGGCCCCGCCCCGAGTCCGCCCCAGGCATAACCGCTGGCCAGTCCGCCCACCGCCCCGCCGAGTCCGTAGGCCAGACTGCCGTAAATCGCCTGGCCGCGAGCCTGGTGACGCCCGCGGAACAGTTTGTGCACGACACCAATGGCCGCGGCATGGAAGGAACCGAAACTCGCGGCATGCAGGGTCTGCGCCGCCAGCAGCAGCCACACGCTGTCCGCGCCCCAGCCAATGACCACAAAACGCAAGGCGGCCAGCATCGTACTGGCAATCAGGATCGTACGCAGCGTGAACGCGCGATACAGATGCGACATCCACACAAAAATGCCGATTTCACTGATCACGCCCAGCGCCCACAACCAGCCGGCCAGCGATTTGCTGTAGCCGTGGTCGACCAGATGAATCGTATAGAAGGTGTAGTACGGCCCGTGCGCCGCGGCCATCAGCGCCGAAGCCGCAACAATGGCAATGACTGCCGGCTGGCGCACGACATGCCACACCGTACGGTCATCGTCCGGATGCGGGACAGCCGGCGCCTCCGCCACTACGCAGGCCAGCAGCAGCATGCAGGTCATCAATCCGGCAATGACCCACAGCACGGCGCGCGGGTTGAAAAAATCCAGCAGATAACCGACAGCCACCACCGCGGCAATAAAACCCACCGATCCCCATACGCGGATCCGGCCGTAACGCGCGGTTTCATCTCCGAGGTGTGACAACGTGTTCGCCTCGACCAGCGGCAACGCCGCGCTCCAGAAAAACGTCATCGCGAACAACACCACGCACAGCAGCGCGAAACTTTCGCCGGCGAATACACCCATGAATACCAGCGTGCCGGCCGCCCCCGACCAGCGCACGACCTGCATGCGCCGTCCACTGCGATCCGCCAGCCAGCCCCACAGATGCGGCGCGAGAATGCGCGTCAATTGCGGCAGCGCCATCAGCATGCCGATCTCGACGGCACTCATACCGACTGAATTCAGGTAAAGCGCGAAGAACGGCGCGAATGCGCCGAGATAGGCGAAGTAAAAAAAGTAAAACGCAGAGAGATTGAGATAGATCGGCTTGGGCACAGGCGGCGCCGTGCTACTTGCGCACGGTATTTATAACCTATTGATTTTAATAGGTTATTTAAGCTTCGTCGGGATCCGGATTTTCCGCCGCAGCCGCCGCACGCAGCTTGTCGATCACCGACTTCGGCGCTTGCGCAGCAATCACTGGTGTCCCTGTATTCACTTCGGCGTTCTGCGCACGATGGCGCAAGGCGTGGTCCATCAGCGTCAGCGCCAGCATCGCCTCGCAGATCGGCGTCGCACGAATGCCGACACAGGGATCGTGACGACCGTGGGTTTCAATCATCGCCGCGTTGCCGGCAGTGTCGATGGTATGGCGCGCGAGGCGGATGCTCGACGTCGGTTTCACCGCGACATTGACGATGATGTCCTGTCCGGTCGAAATGCCGCCGAGCACGCCGCCGGCGTTGTTGCTGACAAAACCCTGCGGCGTCATTTCGTCGGAGTGTTCCGTGCCCTTTTGCGCAATCGCCGCGAAGCCGGCGCCGATCTCGACCCCCTTCACCGCGTTGATGCTCATCATGTTGTAAGCAATGTCGGCATCGAGCTTGTCGTACACTGGCTCGCCCAGCCCCACCGGCACGCTGGTCGCAACCGTGGTGATTTTTGCGCCGACGGAATCACCCGACTTGCGCAGTTTGTCCATAAACGCTTCAAGCTCAGCGACGATCTCCGCATTGGGCGCGAAAAACGGATTCTCCCGGACCGCATCCCAGGTCTTGAACGGAATCTCTACCGGGCCGAGCTGCGACATATAGCCGCGGATCACTGTGCCGTATTTTTCGTGCAGCCATTTTTTCGCGATGGCGCCTGCGGCCACGCGCACCGCGGTTTCGCGCGCCGACTGGCGGCCGCCGCCGCGGTAATCGCGGATGCCGTATTTCTGCCAGTAGGTGTAATCGGCATGGCCGGGACGAAACATGTCCTTGATCTTGCCGTAGTCCTTGCTTTTCGCATCGGTGTTGCGGATCAGCAGACCAATGGGCGTGCCGGTGGTCTTGCCTTCGAACACACCGGATAGAATTTCAACTTTATCTTCTTCGCGGCGCTGCGTGACATGGCGCGAAGTGCCGGGTTTGCGGCGGTCGAGCTCGAGCTGGATGTCGGCCTCGGTCAGCGCCATTCCCGGCGGACAGCCATCGACCACGCAGCCGATCGCCGGCCCGTGCGATTCGCCGAAGGAAGTGACGCAAAAGAGGGTGCCCAGCGTGCTGCCCGACATGGCTGAAAAACTCCATTAAAATCAAGCACGAAGTTTATCATAGCGCTTACCCATCGAAGGCGGTTGCAGATGAACGAGAAACCCGATCCCGAGAAAATCAAGGGCCCCGGCGGGCTGAACATGCGCGAACTGCATGAACTGGTGAAGCAGAGCCATGCCCGCGATCAGGCCGACCCGCGCGCCCGAAGCAAGTCCCCTTGGGGGGCACCGAATGCGCTTAA
>JAYUYQ010000109.1:0-6512 GCA_043752435.1 Betaproteobacteria bacterium | reverse complement strand
TGATCGTTGAGTTCCGTCATCGTGCCCACGGTCGAGCGCGAGGTGCGCACTGGATTGACCTGATCGATGGCGATGGCGGGCGGGATGCCGTCGATGCTGTCGACCTGCGGCCGGTCCTGGCGATCAAGGAACTGGCGTGCGTATGGCGAGAAGGTTTCGACATAACGCCGCTGGCCCTCGGCGTACAGGGTATCGAACACCAGCGAAGATTTGCCGCTGCCGGAGACACCAGTGACGACGATCAGCTCGTTCAGCGGTAGATCGAGTGACAGATTCTTCAGATTGTTCTGGCGCGCGCCGCGAATCAGGATGGCGTCGCGGAGCGGACGGAGAGGGGTATCAGGCATGGGCTTATGAAGACAGCGGATGCGCTGCGAAGTTGCAGCGCAATAGGCGATTCTACCGGCGCGCCCCGCACTGGAAACATATCAGCGGTGTAAAATTTGGTGAAAAGAGGGAGCGCACATGAAAGCCATGTTGTTGAAAGGGAAGAATCAGCCGCTTGTACTAGACACTGTTGCGGATCCGGTGCCCGGGCCGGGCGAAGCGGTCGCCCGCGTGCTGGCTTGTGGGGCAGGACTCACCGTGCATCATGCCCGCGCCGGCCGAGTGCCCATCCAGTATCCGCGCATCCTCGGCCATGAAATCACTGCAGAGATCGTCGCCACCGGCGCTGGTGTCACCGGCCTCAGAACTGGTGACGCCGTGACGGCCTACTTTTACCTGACCTGTGGGCATTGTTACTGGTGCCGCATCAACCGCGAAACCCTGTGCGACAACTTCAAGGGATTTGTCGGCCGCGAGATCGACGGCGGCTACGCGGAATACATCAAATTGCCCGCAGAGAATTTCATCAAGCTGCCTGAAGGCATGGACTGGAAAAAACATCCCGCCGAAATCGGCGTGATCTGCGATGCCATTGCCACGCCGCTGAAGGTTACGCGCAAGGCGCGGGTCACGCCCTCGGATACCGTCGCCGTGATCGGCGCCGGCGGCGGGCTCGGTGTGCACATGCTGATGGTGGCGCGCTGGGCGCATGCGCGCAAAATCATTGCGGTGGATACCCGGGCTGCGAAATTCGAAACCTGCCTCAAGGTGGGGGCCGATGCCGCCATCGACGCCTCTGACGGCAAAGTCAGCGAGCAATTGCAGGAAATGACCGCGGGGCGGGGCGTTGACGTGGTGTTCGATTTCATCTGCAGCAAACAGTCGATCGAATCCGCCATCGGCGGGCTCAACAAGGGCGGGCGGCTGGTGCTGCTCGCGGGCAACAGTGAGCGTTTCGATGCCGACGGGCCGGCGATCATGCGCAAGGAAATCGAAGTCATGGGCAGCCGCTATGCCACCAAGCTGGAAGTCATCGAGTCGCTGGAACTGGTGGCGCGCGGCGATCTCTGGCCGCTGGTCACCGAAACAGTGCCGCTGGCTGACGCTGAGGCCGTGCACCGGCGGCTGGAGACCGGGTCGATTACCGGCCGCGCGGCACTGCTGATTCCGTAAGCGCCGTTTTTGCCGGACGCGTTGCCGATGGACTGCGGAGTGGGCGCCCACGATATGCACTGTGGGCGGTTCATCGTACTTGATGCGACTATAATTTGGCGGCAATAATTTAGCGGCAATAGCACGGCGTTTCAATGCCGTTCCGCGCCCTCCAGCCTTGACGCCTGTCAGCGCAACCCGCCAGTACGCTGTCCAGCAGTGATTCATCAATACATCAGGAAAGGTTTCGCCATGTCATCCCTCCGTTTTGCGTTGCCCGCGCTGTTGCTGGGCGCGACACTGTCGTGCAATGCCGTTGCCCAGGGTTATCCCGACAAGGCCGTGCGTGTCATCGTGCCGTTCCCGCCCGGCGGTGCCGCCGACATCGTGGCGCGCCATTTCACCACGCGGCTGTCCGCCGTGATCGGGCAGCAGATCATTGTCGACAATCGCGGTGGCGCGGGCGGCATCATCGGCGGAGAAATCGCCGCACGCGCACCGGCCGACGGCTACAGCCTGCTGTTTGCCTCGTCGAGCGTGTTGTCGATCAACCCGCACCTGGGGGCCAAGGCGCCGTACGACGTGCTGAAAAGTTTTACGCCCATCCTCAAAATCGGTGATGCGCCGAACGTGCTCACTGTGCATCCCTCGGTGCCGGCAAAAACGGTAAAAGATCTGATCACCATCGCCAAGGCCAAACCCGAGGCGCTGGCCTACGCCTCCAACGGCGCCGGCACTCTGAGCCATCTCACCGGTGAACTGTTTGCGCAACGCGCCGGCGTCAAGATGCTGCACGTGCCGTACAAAGGGGCAGCACCGGCGACCATCGACACGGTTGCCGGCAACGTGTCGGTGTTGTTCGCTGCATACCCCAGCGTGTCCGCGCAGGTGCGCGCCGGCCGCTTGAAGGCACTGGCGGTAACCAGCGCCAAACGCATTGCCGTTGCGCCCGAACTGCCGACCGTGGCCGAAGCTGCGCTGAAAGGTTTTGAATCCAGCCAGTGGTGGGGGCTCTATGGGCCCGCCGGTTTGCCGGCAGCCATCATCGACAAACTCAATACTGCAGGCAACAGGGTGCTGGCCACCGATGACATCAAAAAAGCCCTCGCGCTTGACGGTGCCGAGCCTTCCGGCGGCACGCCGGCCGCGCTGGCCGCGTACCACAAGGCGGATTACGAGAAGTGGGGCAAGGTCATCACCACGGCCGGTATCAAAGCCAACTGAATCAAGTCGAACAAAATCAAGGTCAACTGAACATGCCCGATCACACCATGCCGGTAGCCGTGACCCGGCGCTTTGCCGAGTTTGCCGCCGGCCTGACCTACGACGACCTGCCGGCGCAGGTCAGGGATCACCTGACCATTTTCATGCTCGATTACCTGCGCGTGGCCTCACTTGGCCAGCGCATGCCCTGGAGCGCCTGGGCGACCAACCTCGCGCGCGAACTGGGCGGTACCGGTCATTCAACAATACTGTTCTCGTCGGACCGCACTGATCCCGAACGCGCGACCTTCGTCAACACCACCTATTCCGGTAGCATCGATGCCGATGATGTGCATGTCGGCGCCATGCTGCATCCCGGCTGCATCGTGATTTCCGCGGCACTGGCCATCGGCGAAGCACGCCACCTGCGTGGCGACAAAATCCTCGCTGCAATCGCCGCCGGTTACGAAATGATGATCCGCATCGGACTGTCATTGCAGCCCTCGCATTTCAGGCGCGGCTTCCAGAGCACCGCCACCTGCGGCGGTTTTGGTTCAGCAACCGCCGCCGCCAGTCTGCTGTTCGCGGGCAGTGACCGCAGCACGCGCATCGCCGAAACCCTTGGCCTGGTCGCATCGTTCAGTGGCGGGCTGACGCAGTTTTATCATTCCGGCTCCACCGTCAAACGCATTCACGCCGCCCATGCCGCGGGCGAGGGCATCCATGCCGCGCTGCTCGCGGAAGCGGGCTTCTCCGGACCAACGGATATTCTCGAAGGCCGGGACGGGTTTGCCCGCGCCTATGCCGACGGCCACGATTTCAACAAGGGCCTCGATCAGTTGGGGAGTTACTGGCGTCTGCTCGAAACCGCGATCAAGCCGCACGCCAGCAGCGCGCGCGTGTTGTCTGCCATCGAAGCGACCGCGGCGCTGTGCAGAGAACATCAACTGACCATTGCCGATATAAAGACCATTCGCGTTGGCATTCCCAAAATCATTCAGGGTCGGTTGACCTCCAGTGAACCCAAAGACATCCAGGCCGCGCAGATGAGCCTGCCGTTCTGCATGGCGATGGTGTTGTCACGCGGCAAGGCACTGCAGCCGGGATTCACCATGAATATCGATGACTTCGAGGCGGCACTCGCCGACCCGCAGGTAATGGCGATTTCGCGACGCGTCGAATGTGAGCCCGATGACGACGCCGAACGCGTCAGCACCGAACAGTCTGTCGGTGCAAAAGTCACGCTGACGCTGCAATCCGGCAAAATCCTGGAGCGATTCATCGACGCCCCTCAGGGCAGCGCGTCGCGCCCCTTCACGCTGGACGATCACATCGCACGCTTCAGGCAGGAAATGGCCAAACGCTTCGACGCCGCGCGGGTCGAGTTGCTGTTACAGGAAGTGCGCAACTTCGCCGAGGCGCGCAATCCCGACCGGCTGATGCACCTGCTGGCCGGCAGTCAATAATCATGGCGACGCTCAAGCTGCCCGACTGCGATCTGTTCTATCAGGTGGATGATTTCACCGACCCGTGGACCCAACCCGAAACCGTGCTGATGCTCCATGGCAATGCCGAAAGCAGCCTGTCGTGGTACGCCTGGGTGCCGGTGCTGGCGCGGCACTACCGCGTGGTGCGGTCGGACATGCGCGGTTATGGGCAATCGACACCGATGACGCGCGACTACGCATGGACCTTCGACAAACTGATCGACGACTACTGCCGGCTGATGGACAGCCTCAAGATTGAGCGCTTCCACCTCGTTGCGGCAAAAATCGGCGGCACTGTCGCCCGTGTGTTTGCCGGCCGCCGCCCCGACCGCATGTTGTCACTGACGGTCGTCGGTACGCCGCAGGCCAAACGCCCCGGCGCTGAACAGATCCCCGCGCTGATCGAAGAATATGAAACCCACGGCGCTGAACATTGGGCGCGGCGCACCATGGACGGCCGGCTCGGTGAACATTTCCCGGCGGAGGGTGTGGAGTGGTGGACGAAATTCATGGGCCGCGCGCCGGTGTCGTCGCTGATCGGCTTCAACCGCGGCATCAACTACGCCGACATCCGCGCTGATCTGCCCAACATCACCTGCCCGACGCTGGTGATCACCACCGAGGAAAGCGGCCTTGGTACGGTGGAGCGCACCCGTGAATGGCAGCAGACGATTGCGGATTCACGGCTGCAGGTGCTGCCCGGCAAGTCCTACCACGTCGCAGCGAGTGATGCGGAGGCGTGTGCCGGTGCTACGCTCGACTTCATCAAAAAATCGTCCCGAAAAACCTGAGCGGAACTTCAGCATGGACAGAATGAAAGGCAAAGTCGCTTTCCTGACGGGCGCCGGTGCCGGCATTGCAAAAGCCACTGCAAAAGCCTTTGCGCGTGAAGGTGCAAAAGTCGCGCTGTTTGAACTCAACCGCGAAGCTGGCGAGGCCGCCGAAAAGGAAATCCGCGCTGAAGGCGGCGAGGCATTGTTCATCGAAACCGATGTCACGCAGGACGCCGCGGTAAAACGCGCGGTGGACGCGACGATTGCTGCTTACGGCCGGCTCGACGTGATCATGAACTGCGCCGGTGGTTCGCTGCAGGAAGACAAACCCGTGCACCAGATGGATCTCGACATCTGGCACAAGACGATCGCGCTTAACCTGTTGCATCCCTTTTTGTGTTGCCGCCATGCGATTCCGCACCTGATCAAGGCGGGCGGCGGCTCCATCATCAACTTCGGCTCGCACCTCGGCACCAAGGGTTCCGAGAAGCCGGCATACGCCGCGGCCAAGGGTGGCATCATGTCCTTCACGCAGACGCTGGCCGCGCAGTACGTGGATTACAACATCCGCGCCAATGCCATTGCACCGGCCATCGTGCGCACCGAACGTTCGATCAAGCGCTGGGAAAACAAAGAATGGCTGTTTGCCGACAATCCGTCGCCGGCGGCGCGCGCACGATTGACCATGCAAAAGTTGTATCCGTTTTCAGTGGGCGAACCAGAACACATCGCCGCACTGGCGGTGTTTCTTGGTTCCGATGAATCGCGCATGCTGACCGGCATTACCATTCCCGCGGATGGCGGGCGTTCGTCTTATCTCAAGGTGGCCACAGACTGAGGTCCGGCCATGGCCAGAGTTGTTGTGTGTTACCAATCCGGAGGAGAATAAAATGAAATTAAATCAATGGCTTACGATAGCTTCTACTTTGCCGGCGTTGCTTGGTGTCACCGCAATGACCTGCCATGCCCAAGCGTACCCCAGCAAAACCATCCGCATGGTCGTGCCGATCGGCGCCGGCGGCGGCACCGACACCATGGCGCGGCTGATTGCGCAGCGGCTCAGCGAACAACTGGGCGTCACCATTTTTGTCGATAACCGTCCGGGCGCCGGCACGGTGATCGGCACCGAACATTTTTCCAAGACGCCGCCCGACGGATACACGCTGATGACCGTGGCGCCGGAATTTTCGATCCAGCCCAGCCTGCGCAAGGTGCCGTACGACCCGATCAAGGATTTCAGTTTTATCACCCAGCTCACCTCGGGCCAGTATTTCCTCACCACCCACCCGACCGTACCGGTGAAGACGCCGCAGCAGTTTCTCGCGCTGGCCAAGTCGCGTCCGGGGCAGATTGCTTTTGGTTCTTCCGGCACCGGCAGCGCCAACCATCTGGCCGGCGTGCTGTTCCAGCACATGACCGGTACTAAAATGATTCACGTGCCGTACAAAAGCGCGGGCCCTGCGGGTGCTGCTTTGATCGGCGGCGAAATCGATTTCATGTTCAGCAATGTCGCCTCCGCAATCGCCCACGTCCGTTCGGGACGTATCCGCGCGATTGCCGCCACCGGCGA
>JAYUYQ010000108.1:0-2509 GCA_043752435.1 Betaproteobacteria bacterium | reverse complement strand
GCCCGATGGCGATCGCGAACAGCATCGGACACACCGCGTAGAGCGCCATCAGAAAACCGACCTGCATCTGTGTCGCGCCGGATTCCAGCGCAAACAGCGACACCACCACACGGCTGCCGCCGAACGCGATGTGGTTGAGGACGATCAATACCAGGGTGAGATAGATGGCCATCGGCGCGGTTTCAGGCCGTGATTTTATCAGCGCGGCCGATAATGACCGTCGATGATTCCATACTGTAGCGGAGAATTAAGCGGATTTACTCTGCAATCAGTTTTGCCTGAGCCAAATAACCGCCATCACCTTCCGCATCGTGGATGCAACCTCAGGCTTGCAGCAGATGCACCGCAAACAAGTTGTCGGCATCGACCCAGAACTGCAGCGGCCGGAAGCCGGAGGCCTGCGCCAGGCGCTTGAATTCTGCGATGGAATATTTGCAGGAATTTTCGGTGTGGATGCGTTCACCGGCGCCGAACACGAATGTGCGTCCGCTGACGGTCACCGTTTGTTCGCGCAGGCTTTCCAGGTGCATTTCAATGCGCCCGGCAGCAACGTTGTAAAACGCGACATGGCGGAACTGGTCGAGATCAAAATCCGCGGCCAGTTCGCGGTTGATCCGCCGCAGCAGATTCAGGTTGAACTCGGCGGTGACACCCTGCGCGTCGTTGTAGGCGGCGTGCAGCCGGTCCGGATCTTTTTTCAGGTCAACACCGATCAGCATCGCCCCCTCTGCACCAGCCAGGCCGCGCGCCCGGGAGAGAAACTCCTGAGCCTCTGCCGGCGTGAGGTTGCCGATGGTCGATCCAGGAAAATAAATCACCCGCCGCGGCGCCTCGATGCGTTCGAGCGCGGGCACCTGCAGTGGCTGCATGTAATCGGCGCAGACGGCAATGATCGGCAATTGCGGGAAACCCGCCGTCAGCCGCGCCGTCGAGGCCTGCAGCGCGTCAGCGGCAATGTCGATCGGCACATAGGCCGCGGGACGCAGCGTGCGCAGCAGCACCTCGGTCTTGACGCTGGCACCGCTGCCGAACTCGATCAGCAGGCCGCCCTCGCCCAACTGTGCGGCCATGTCCGCCGCGCAATCGTGCATCAGCGCCAATTCGGTGCGCGTCGGATAGTATTCGGGCAGATCACAGATCGCCTCAAACAGCTCGCAGCCGCGGGCATCGTAAAAATATTTTGGTGACAACGCCTTGGGTGAGGCACCGAGGCCGGCCAGCACGTCATCAAGAAAGCGGCCGATGGCAGGTTGCAGGTCGATAAAGGACACGAGAGATGCCGCCGGTACTGCAGATTTCATGGGTAATCCGTCGGCCTCATTGACGACCCGACACAGCGCTTGATCACCCCGGATTCAGCCCGGGGGATCCGCGGTGTAGCGGGTTTCCATCCAACGCTTGATGCGATTGGCATCGCCAATGCGCGTGAGCTTGCCCCAGGAATCGAGCAGCACGATGATCACCGGCTTGCCGGCGATTTTCGCCTGCATCACCAGGCAGCGTCCGGCCTCGGAGATATAACCGGTCTTGGACAAACCGATCTGCCAGTCATGGCTCTTCACCAGCCGGTTCGAATTGTTGTAATTCATCGACCGGCCATTGGCCAGCTGCACTGTAGTGCCGCTGTCAGTGGTGAATTCGCGGATCAACGGATAGTGGTAGGCCGCGGCAACCATCTTGGTCAAATCCTGCGCGGTGGATACATTGTCGCTGGACAATCCGGTGCCGTCGACAAACCGCGTACGCCACATGCCGAGTTCAACGGCCTTCTGGTTCATCGCTGCGACAAAGGCCTTGCTGCCTCCCGGGTAAACCCGTGACAGCGCTTCTGCGGCGCGGTTCTCCGAGGCCATCAGCGCCAAATGCAGCAGCTCGCGGCGGGTCAGCACAGTACCGATGTGCAGCCTTGATCGCGTGCCCTTGAGCAGATCCCTGTCGTTTTCGGAGATGACAATCTGCTCAGTCAGCGGCAATCCGGCATCGATCACCACCATCGCCGTCATCAGCTTGGTGATGGAGGCGATCGGCACCTTGTGGTCAACGTTTTTGGCAAACAGCGGGCGCCCGGACTGATCGACGACCAGCACCGAAGACGATTTGAGCTCCGGGATACCGGTGCGGCCGGCAACGGCGGATTTCACCTTGCGGGCAGTACGCTCCTGCGACTCACTAAGCGCAGGAGACGTTGTCAGAAGGGAGCTCAGGATTACGATCAGCCAGCGCATCAGTTTACTTTCCCCTTGAATGACTTCCTGAATTCCCTTGTAAAATACAGCCTTAGCGCGCTTTTTTCAACAAGTTTGATCACTGGGCAGGGCGGGCAGAATCCGACCAGAACAGGGCATGGTTTGAGGGCGGAAAGTGGCCAGCAAAAAAAACTCCGCTCAGGACAATGTAGATTGTCCGGGGCGGAGCTTAAAGAGGCCCTACAGATCACCCGCTCAGCACAGGTCACTGCAAAAACCGGGCCTCCGAGGAGGAAAAAACCGGAGCAACAGCCGCAAACAAC
>JAYUYQ010000107.1:0-6636 GCA_043752435.1 Betaproteobacteria bacterium | reverse complement strand
CGATGCCCGTGGTTTCGGTTGGTCGGTGACCGCAGCGCAGTTCGACTGGAAAACGCTGCTTATCAACAAGGATCGCGAGATCGCCCGCTTGAACGGCGTTTATGCAAAAGTTTTGCAGGACGCGGGCGTTAAAGTCATTACCGGCCGTGCTAGCGTCGTCGATGCACATACCGTGGTGGTCGGCGATCAAACGCTGACCGCGGCGCATCTGCTGATCGCCACCGGCGGCCATGCCGTCAAACCCGATATCCCAGGTGCGGAACTGGGCATCACCTCCGACCAGGCGTTTCATCTCGATGCACTGCCGCGTCGCGTGGTGGTGATCGGCGGCGGCTACATCGCCGTCGAGTTTGCGTCGATATTCAAGGGCCTCGGTGTGGCTACGACACTGCTGCATCGCGGTGCGCAGTTGTTGCGCGGTTTTGATGAAGATCTGGGCAAGGTGCTGGCCGATGAACTGGCGCAGCACGGCATCACGCTGGAGTTCAACGATGCCCCGAGTGGACTGGCGCGCGCTGGTGATGGTTTGCGGGTTTCTCTCGAAACTGGACGCAGCATAGCCACGGATCTGGTGATGTTTGCCACCGGCCGTCTGCCGAATGTCACCGGACTGGGGCTGGAGTCGGTTGGCGTCAAGCTGGCGAAAAACGGTGCAGTGCAGGTCGACGATTTTTATTGCAGTTCAGTGCCTTCGATACATGCCATCGGCGATGTGATCGACCGCATCCAGCTGACGCCGGTGGCGATTGCCGAGGGCATGGCGTTGGCGCGCACCCTATTCAAGAATGATCCCGCGAAGCTGGATTACACCAATATTCCCACCGCAGTGTTCAGTCATCCGCATATCGGCAGCGTTGGCCTGACAGAAGCCGAAGCCCGTGAAAGTCATGGCGCGGTGGATGTTTACCGCACCCGCTTTCGGCCGTTGAAAGCGACGCTGTCCGGATCGGCGGAGCGGGTATTCATGAAACTGGTGGTAGCCCGGGATTCCGGCCGTGTGCTCGGCGCACACATGGTCGGCACCGAAGCCGGCGAGATCATTCAGGGCATTGCGGTGGCGCTGCACTGCGGGGCGACCAAGGCGCAGTTCGATGCGACGCTGGGCATACACCCGACCACTGCCGAAGAATTCGTTACGCTGCGCGCCTGAATAAGGAGGAGGGCGGCATAACACTCGCCGCTGCTATAGGTAAGGCGGCAACTTCTCTCTGCTGCCACGGATAGAGCGGCCTGATCCGAGCCGTTGCTAAGCGAATTCGGCAATGACCGGCGCGTGATCCGACGGACGTTCGTGGCGTCGCGGCTCGATGTCCACAGTGCAGGATTTGCAGCTGCCGGCCAGCGCAGCAGAGGCGAGGATATGGTCTATGCGCATGCCCATTTTGCGGCGGAACGCCTGCATCCGGTAATCCCACCAGGTAAATGATTTTTCCGGCTGTTCGAACAGCCGGAAGCTGTCCTGCAGGCCGAGGCTGGTCAGCTGAACAAACGCGGCGCGCTCGGCATCGCTGCACAGCACCTTGCCGGCCCAGACTTCCGGGTCGTGCACGTCGCGGTCTGCGGGGGCGATATTGAAATCGCCAAGCAGCGCCAGCGATGGATGTTGGGCCACCTCGGTGCGCAGCCATGAGGTCAGCGCGGCCAGCCACTCGAGTTTGTAGCGGTACTTGTCCGATTCGACGGATTCACCGTTCGGCACGTAGGCGCAAACGATGCGCACACCGTTAAGCGTCGCGGTGGTGACGCGTTTCTGCGGATCGTCGAATCCGGGGATGCCGTGGGCAGCGGCGGTGACGGGTTGCCGTGTCAGTATCGCCACGCCGTTGTAGGTTTTCTGGCCGCTGAATGACGCGTGATAGCCGGCGGCCTCAATCTCGGCCAGCGGGAATTTGGCGTCTTCGGTCTTGGTTTCCTGCAGGCACAACGCGTCCGGGGTGTGCGTGGCCAGCCAGGTCAGTACCTGCGGCAAGCGGACTTTCAGCGAATTGATGTTCCAGGTCGCGAGCTTCATTGCGCCGGTGCGCTGTCCGGCGTGGGTGCGGCGGCTTGCGGGGCGGGCGGTTTGGGCGCCGGTGCCGTCGCCGGTTTTGGTGCGACATAGCCCGGAACCGGCTGGCGGGGATACCCGGCAGTGTCCAGAGTCGAGTCCCAGGCTCCGGCTTCATAGCCTCTCAAGCGATCATTGCCGACAAACAGCAGCGGCACTTCCATGCCACCATTGGTCAGTTTTTTGTAGGCATCAACATCATCCTGCGGGTTTTTCTGGGTGAACGGTATGCCGCGTTTTACCAAGTGTGCCCGTGCCTTGTCGCAGCCTTCTCCGCAGTTGCTGATATAGAGGGTGACCGGGAAATTGCGCACGGCCTGCTGCACACTGTACGGCAGCGTGGAGGTTTCGATGACGCTGCCGCCAACGGTGCGCTTCTCGACTTTTTTGGCATTGGCTGGGGGCGGCGTATCGCGCCATTCGACCCGGCCTTTGTCATCGACCCAGCGATAGAGTTGCGCCGCCTGCGCCGGAATTGCAGTCATCAGGACAGCCAGAAAAATAACGGTTCTCGTCATGGTGATCACCTCGCCAATTTTCAAAACCAGCTGTGCAGGAAATTCGGTTCATGCCCTTGCAGCAGCCGCGAATCTGCATGATACCGCGGCCGCCGCAGTTCTTGCGCTAGACGGCAGCGGCCATGCCGTTATGGCGCAGCAGCGCGTCGATGTTGGGTTCCCGGCCGCGGAACGCGACGAACGATTCCAGCGCCGGTCGGCTGCCGCCGACGGCCAGCACTTCGTCCCAGAAGCGCATCCCCGTCCGCGGGTCGAGCACGCCGTTTTCCTCAAACAAGCTGTAGGCGTCGGCCGACAGTACTTCTGCCCATTTGTAGCTGTAATAACCTGCGGCATAACCGCCGGAAAAAATGTGCGAAAAGTTGTTGGGGAAACGGTTGTATGCGGGAGGCACCACCACCGCGACTTCGCGGCGGACTTCATCCAGTAGTTGTAACGCAGTCTGTTTTCCGGCTGGATCGAAGTCGTAATGCAGGCGCAGGTCGAACAACGAGAATTCGATCTGGCGCATGGTGTGCATGCCGCTCTGGAAGTTTTTGGCGGCGAGCATTTTGTCGAACAGCACCTTCGGCAGCGCCGCAGCGCTGTCGGCATGGCGGGTCATCGGCTCGACAACGCCCCATTCCCAGCAGAAATTTTCCATGAACTGACTCGGCAGCTCGACCGCATCCCATTCGACGCCGTTGATGCCTGAGACACCGAGGTAATCGACGCGGGTCAGCAGGTGGTGCAGGCCGTGGCCGAATTCATGGAACAGCGTGATCACTTCATCGTGCGTAAAAAGCGCAGGCTTTTGTTTTCCTGCCACCGGCGGCGTGAAATTGCAGTTGAGGTAGGCCACCGGTGCTTGCGTGCCCTGCGCCGTGCGGCGTCGGGTAATGGCGTCGTCCATCCACGCGCCGCCGCGTTTGCTCGGGCGCGCGTAGAGGTCGAGATAAAACTGGCCGACCAGCGTGCCGCTGCGGTCGCGGATGGAGAAAAAGCGCACATCGTCATGCCATTGCGGGGCCTCGGTCGGTGCGATGCTCAGGCCGTACAGCGTTTCGACCACCTTGAACATTCCGGGCAGTACCGTGGTTTCCGGGAAGTACTGTTTGACCTCGTTTTCGGAGAAGGCGTACTGCGCAACCCGCAGTTTTTCCGAGACATAGGCGTAGTCCCAGGCGGAGAGTTCTTTCATGCCCAGTTCCACGCGAGCGAAGTCCTGCAGTTCCTTCAGGTCGCGCTGGGCATAGGGTTTGGCGCGTACGGCCAGTTCACGCAGGAATTCCAGAACCTGCGCCGGCGTATCCGCCATTTTGGCTTCCAGCGAATATTCGGCAAAATTGTCGAAACCGAGCAGTTGCGCGATTTCCCGGCGCAGGTTGACGATTTCCGTGATCAGCGCGGTGTTATCGAGCTTGGCGTCGCCGAATTCGGAGGCGCGGGTGACATAAGCGCGGTACAGGCGTTCGCGTAATGCGCTGTTGTCGGCGTACTGCAGCACCGGCATGTACGAAGGTGCGTGCAGCGTAAATTTCCAGCCATCCTGCTTTTCAGACGCAATTTCGCTTGCAGCAGCTTCACGTGCAGCTTCCCGGGCGTCGTCAGGCAGACCGGCCAGTTCCGCGGCATCGGTGACCAGATAGGACCAGGCATTGGTGGCGTCGAGCAGGTTGTCGCTGAAGCGCGAGGTCAGCATCGACAGCCGGTCGCTGATCTCGGTATAGCGCTGTTTACCGGCAGCCGGCAGTTCGGCGCCGCCGAGACGGAAATCGCGCACTTCGTTGTCAACGATTTTTTGTTGCGCAGGGCTCAGCGCGGCAAAGGTGCTGCCGGCGCCCCCCAAGGGGACTTGCTTCGCGGCGCCCCCCAAGGGGACTTGCTTCGCGGCGCGTAGCGCCTTGAATTTGCTGTAGAGCCCTGCATGCTGGCCGAGTTCGGTGTAGTACTGGGTGATTTTTGGCAACACGGCGTTGTACGCTTCGCGCAGCTCCGGACTGTTCATCACCGCATTCAGGTGGCCGACTTGACCCCAAGCGCGATGCAGGCGTTCATTGGCGTCTTCCAGCGGCCCGACAAAATTATCCCAGGCCGGCGCTGCGGGTTCTGCCGCGAGTCGCGCGATGAGTGCGCGGTTTTCTTCCAGCAACTGGTCAACCGCAGGCGCAACTTGCGCGGGTTTGAAATCGGCAAAACGGGGCAGGCCCGAAAAATCGAGTAAGGGATTCATGATTCGCTATGGTTATGGAGGTGCTGGTGGTGTGACCACCGGAACAACGCTTAGTTTAACAGACATTCCACGGACGCAGCCCGCAGATCAATCGTAACTAATTGTTTTTATTGACTATTTTTTCTCATAGACCAATGTGCCACTGACCAGCGTGTGGGTCACGCGGCCGCGCACTTCGATCCCGGAGAACGGCGTGTTTTTGCCCTGGCTTTTGAGTGCTGCGGCTTCGACGCGCCAGTGGTTTTCAGGATCAAAGATGCAGATGTCGGCGGTGGCGCCGACGCCGAGGTGCCCGGCATCAATGCCAAGGATGGCTGCGGGTTTTGCCGTGATGCGTTCGATGGCGGCACCGAGACCGAGCCCCGATTCCTCCGCCCACTTCAGCGCCAGCGGCAGCAGCAGTTCGACGCCGGTGGCACCGGGTTCGGCTTCGGAAAACGGCACTTGTTTGACGTCTTCATCGACCGGTGTGTGGTCCGAACACAGTGCGTCAATGGTGCCATCAGCGAGTCCCGCACGCAGTGCGTCGCGATCGCGCTGGCTGCGCAGCGGCGGCGTCAGGTGGCAGTTCGGATCAAAGTAACCGATGTCCATTTCCGACAGGTGGGCGTGGTGGATGCCGATGTCGCAGGTGATCGGCAAACCGCGGGATTTCGCCTCTCGCACCATGGCTACACCTTCCGCAGTGGACAGGCGGGCGATATGGATGCGGGCGCCGGTTTCACGGGCAACGATCAGGATCGTCGCCAGCGCGACGGTTTCCGCGGTCACCGGAATAGCCGGCAGGCCAAGACGAGTGGCGACTTCACCGTCGTGCGCGACACCGTGGCGCGCCAGTGCCGGATCCTGTGCGCGCAGCCACACCGCGAAGCCGAAAGTCGCTGCGTATTCCAGCGCATGCAGCAGCACCTGGTTGTCGGCGATGGGCGCTTCCGCCTGCGAAAAGGCAACGCAGCCGGCATCGCGCAGTTCAGCCATTTCGGTGAGCCGTGCGCCTTTCAGGCCGACGGTGAGCGCGCCCACCGGGTAGACATGGGCCAGATTCAGGTTTTTCGCGCGGAACTTGAGCATTTCCACCAGGCCCGGTTCATCCAGCGGCGGGTCGGTGTCGGGCGGGCAGGCGAGACTGGTCACGCCGCCGGCAATCGCGGCATCCATTTCGGATTCCAGCGTCGCCATGTATTCAAACCCCGGTTCGCGCAGGCGTACCGCGAGGTCGACCAGGCCAGGGCAGACCACGCGACCGGTGGCGTCGATCACGCGGTTGGCGCCGAAATTGGTCGGTGCAGCGCCCACCGCAACCACCTTGCCGGCAGCGACGTACAGATCGCGCTGGGCATCGATCCCGTTTTTGGGGTCGATCAGACGGCCGGATTTTATATGGATTTTCATCGGGGATGGCGATGGGGGATGAGTGATGGGTGATGGACGGCGCCCAGCATCTGGTGCCGGTGGTTACTCATTACCCTTTGCCCATTACTCATCACTAGTTCCCCGCCAGTATGCTCATCACCGCCATACGAATGGCGATGCCGAAGGTCACCTGCGGCAGGATCACCGATTGTTTGCCGTCAGCGACGCTGGAGTCGATTTCCACGCCACGGTTCATCGGACCCGGATGCAGCACGATGGCATCGGGTTTGGCGAGCGCGAGTTTGTCTTCGGTCAGGCCGTAATATTTGTAGAACTCCTGCGCTGAAGGCAGCAGTGCGCCGTTCATGCGTTCGTTCTGAAGGCGCAGCATCATCACCACATCCACGTCCTTCAGCCCGCTCTTCATGTCCGGGTACACCTGTACGCCAAGCCGGTTGACCTGCGCCGGCAGCAGCGTTTTCGGGCCGATGACGCGGATTTCCGGG
>JAYUYQ010000106.1:0-6641 GCA_043752435.1 Betaproteobacteria bacterium | reverse complement strand
TCGATCGAAAACTCGAAAGCCGGCTTCAAATTCACCCATGTCCGGCCGACGCTGGAGACGGCTTCGCGAATCCGCTCCAATCACGCCGAAACGCTGGCCGACTTTCCGTCGCGTTTGCTGCTGCAGATGATCAGCCGCAATGCGCCGGATCTGGACAAGGTGACGCGTGACCTAGAAGCTCTGGTCAGTGGCCGTCCTGTGGTGACGGGTGGCGGACCTGCCGCTGCGGATTCGCTGGATATGACAAGCTGAAGAAATTGCTGGGCCGAAACTGCGCCGGCTCAGGACTTCGCCGGCCCGAAGCTGTGTCGGGCACCGGAACAGCTAGCGGCCGGCGCAGACCGCACAGGCAGGGTCTTTTTTCAGGCTGATGGTGCGCACGTCCATGTTCAGCGCATCCAGCAGCAGCAGACGCCCGGTCAGCGCTTCTCCGATGCCGATCAGGATTTTCAGCGCTTCGGCGGCCTGCATGGCGCCGATGATGCCGACCAGCGGCGCGAACACGCCCATCACCGCGCAGCGCATTTCTTCGGTTTCGCCCGCCTCCGGAAACAGGCAGGCATAACACGGGGCATCTGCACGGCGCAGATCGAATACTGCGAGTTGTCCGTCAAAACGGATGCCGGCACCCGATACCAGCGGTTTGCGCGCATGCACGCAGGCACGATTGACGGCGTGGCGGGTTGCGAAATTATCGCTGCCGTCGAGCACCACGTCGGCGGCGGCCACCAGCGACTGCAGTTTTTCTCCGGCAACCCGCTCGGCTATGGCATTGATGCGAATGGCAGGATTCAATCCGTGCAAGGTATCGCGCGCCGAATCTACTTTGTTCATGCCGACAGCGGCTTCGCGATGCACGATCTGGCGCTGCAGGTTGGTCAGATCAACGGTATCGCCGTCGCAAATCGTCAGCGTGCCGACGCCGGCGGAGGCCAAATACAGGGCGGCAGGCGATCCGAGGCCACCAGCGCCGATCAGCAGTGCGTGCCCATCAAGCAGGCGTTGTTGGCCCTCGATGCCGATTTCCGGCAGCAGGATGTGCCGGCTGTAGCGCAGCAGCTGATGGTCGTCCATGACGTTAATTTAGCTTTTGCCGGCGCCACAAACAACAACGCCCGGAATTTCCGGGCGTTGTCGGAAGAAGCATGGATCAGTTGGTCTTGGTTCCGGAGCGGCTTTTCAGGAAAGCCACCGCCTGGTTCAGTTCGTAATCATTAGGAGAAACGATTTCACCCGGTTCCGGACGCAGCGTTTTTTCATCAACATCCTTGGGCCGCGGTGCCGGCGTGAACTTGTATTTCTGCACCGACTTGGCGGCGGCTGCGGCTTTTTCCGCCGGCGTTTCGGCTATGGCACTTTCGCCCAGGTGCTTGGTCAGATCGGCCTCGCGCAGTTTAAGCGCAGCGCGGTCGGTGGCGAACTCATCGAGCGGGATGTCCGGCGTGATGCCCTTGGCCTGGATGGAGCGGCCTTTGGGCGTGTAATAACGCGCGGTGGTCAGCTTGATCGCCGTGTTGTTGCCCAGTGGCAGTATGGTCTGCACCGAACCCTTGCCGAAGGTCTGCTGGCCCATGATCACGGCGCGATCATGATCCTGCAATGCCCCGGCGACGATTTCGGAGGCCGAGGCCGAGCCGCCGTTGACCAGCACCACCATCGGCACGGTCTTCGCTTCTTTCGGCAGCAGCTTCAGGAAGTCCTCCTTGTTGCGGCCGCGCAGGTAATGCTCGGGGCTGGCATTGAGTTTCATCTTGGCGTCTTCGGTGCGGCCGTCGGTGTAGACCACCAGCGCGTCTTTGGGCAGGAACGCCGCCGATACCGCCACTGCGCCGTTGAGCAATCCGCCTGGATCGTTACGCAGGTCGAGCACCATGCCTTTCATCGGTCCCTGGTTTTCCTTGAACATGCGTTCAACGGCGCGTGCCAGCGTATCACCCGTCTGTTCCTGGAACTGACTGACGCGAACGTAGGCGTAGCCAGGCTCCAGCAGCTTGGATTTGACGCTCTGAATCTTGATCACTGCCCGGGTCAGCGTCAGCACGATGGGTTTGGTTTCGCCCTTGCGCACGATGGTGAGCACGATCGGGGTGTTGGGCTTGCCGCGCATGCGTTTGACGGCATCGTTGAGGGTCATGCCCTTGACCGAAGTTTCGTCAAGTTTGACGATCAGGTCGCCGGCCTTGACGCCGGCACGCGAGGCAGGTGAATCATCAATCGGCGACACCACACGAACAAAACCGTCTTCCATGCCGACTTCGATGCCAAGGCCACCGAATTCGCCCTGGGTGCCGACCTGCATTTCCTTGAAGGCCTCCTGGTCGAGGTACGCCGAATGCGGATCGAGGCCGGTGAGCATACCGTTGATGGCTTCGGTGATCAGTTTTTTATCTTCAACAGGCTCGACGTAGTCGCTTTTGACGCGGCCGAAGACTTCAGTGAAGGCGCGCAATTCCTCGATCGGCAGCGGCAGCGAGGCGGTTTCCCGCTGCGCGATGGCCGAATAATTGAGGCTGATCGCAACGCCGAACAGCGCACCGACGATGATCAAGCCTAACTGATTGAATTTGCTGCGCATTTGATGCTCCTGCCGCAAGGCGGCTTATGTAACGAAGGCTGAATGAGAATGGTAGGTAAGGTAGGGGGTATAACTAAAAAAATAGCAGTGGCTGAAAAACAGTGACTGTTAACGTAATTTGACCCAGTTGAGGGGGTCGAAAGGCCTGCCTTCGTGACGCATTTCAAAGTATAAACCCGATTCCGCATTGCCGCCGCTATTGCCGACGGTGGCCACGGGTTCGCCGCCGCGAATCACATCGCCAACCTGTTTCAAGAGCGCTTCCGCATTGGCGTAGAGCGTCATGTAACTGTCACCATGGTCCACGATGAGCAGGTTGCCGAAGCCACGCAGCCAGTCTGCATACACCACCCGGCCATCGGCCACAGCCCGCACGTCGTCGCCCGATCTGGCCGCAATGAACAGCCCCTTCCACGTTACGCCGCCACCTGTACGGGGACTGCCAAACCGGCTGCCAAGTTCCCCGCGCACCGGCAAAGAAAGCTTGCCGCGCAGCGCGCCGAATGGACTATCGTCGTTTCGACTGGACGGCACACTGTCGGTACGCGGGCGTGGCCGACTGCCGGTTGCCGGTTTGCGCACCACCAGTTTTGCCAGCTGGTCGACGAGGCGGGTCAGCCGGTTTTCGTTGGCCTGCATGGCGCGCATTTCACGCTGCTGGGCGCGGATGTCGCGTGACACCCGTGACAACACCCCGGCGCGGGCGCGTTTTTCCTGTTCCAGGCGTTTTCTCTGGGTGGTCTGTTCGGCGGCGATGCGTGCAATGGCCGCGGCTTGTTCGGCGATTTCCGTTTTAAGACGGTCTATTTCGCGAAGGTTGCTGCGCAGGCCGTCTACCAGCAGCGCGCGGGCGCGGGCGATGTGCGCCAGATAGTGCAGCTGGCGCGCCATTTCATTGGGATCCTCGCGACTCAACACCAGGCGCAGGGTATCGGACTGGCCCTGCAAATATTGCTGGCGCAGCATGCGGCCCAGCAGATCCTGCTGGGCGCGCAATGCGTTGCCGGTGTCCTGCGATGATTTGCGCAGTCCGCCGAGTTTGGCATTCGATTCGCGGGACTGGAGGTTGAGCTGGCGCAACTCGCGGTTGGCTTCCGAGATGGCCTGTTCGGATTCACGCAGCGCGTCCGAAGCCTCGGTTTTGATTTCTTCCGCGGCCGCCAGTTTTTTTTGCAGCGCGGAGATGCGCTCACGCAATTCACGCTGCTGTTCACGCGCTTCTTCCTGGGTCTTCGCCGGGGCCGCCGCATTGACCGCATCCGGAATCCAAACGGCTACGATCAGCGCCAGCAATGCCGGCAGCAGGGTTGCAGGTCTATTGACGCAAATGCGGGTCACGCAAACTCGAGCAGCGACCGCCCAGTCATCGCCGCGGGCTTGGGCAGGCCCATCATGGCGAGCAGGGTGGGTGCGACATCCTGCAATGCGCCGCCGTCAGCGATGCGCGCTTTGCGGCCGATGTAGAGCAGCGGCACCAGATTGAGGGTATGGGCGGTATGCGGTTGCTGCGATGTTTCATCGCGCATGGTTTCGGCGTTGCCATGATCCGCGGTGATCAGCACTTCACCGCCGATGTCGCGCATGGCATCAACAATGCGGCCGATGCATTCGTCGAGCACCTCAATGGCGCGGGTGGTGGCGGCAAGATTGCCGGTATGGCCGACCATGTCGCCGTTGGCGTAATTGCAGACGATGGCATCGTATTTGCGCGCCTGAATGGCGGCGACCAGTTTGTCGGTGACTTCGCGCGCGCTCATCTCCGGTTGCAGGTCGTAAGTGGCGACCTTGGGTGAAGGCACCATGATGCGATCTTCGCCGGCGTACGGTGTTTCCACGCCGCCGTTGAAGAAATAGGTCACGTGCGCGTATTTTTCCGTTTCAGCGATGCGCAACTGGCGCAATCCCTGCTGTGCCAGGTATTCGCCGAAACCCTCGCGGATTTGTTGCGGGCCGAATGCCGCGGGTAGTTGCGCGAAATCTTCGCCGTAACGGGTCAGCGTGCAATAGTAGCCGGGTTGCGGCACACGCTTGCGTGCGAACCCGGTGAACCCCGGGTCGGTCAGTGCGGAGGTCAGTTGCCGGGCGCGGTCGGAGCGGAAGTTCATGAACACCACGGCATCACCGTCGTTCATGCGCACGGGCGGCCCGATGGCAGTGGCCTTGACGAATTCATCGGTTTCGCCACGGGCGTAGGCAGCTTTCAGGCCGGACAGTGCATCGGGCTCAGTGTATGGCGCAACGCCGTCGGTGATCAGCTCGTAAGCGGACTGCAGGCGATCCCAGCGCTGGTCGCGGTCCATCGCGAAATAGCGTCCGCAGATCGAGGCGATCTGCGCATTACCCAGCGCCCGGCATTTGTCCTGCAGGGCGAGTAGTGACGCTGCTGCGCTTTGCGGTGGTGTGTCGCGGCCGTCGAGAAAGGCGTGCACGTACACCCGTTTTGCGCCGCCCCGGGCAGCGAGATCGAGCAGCGCATGGATCTGCGATTCATGGCTGTGCACGCCACCCGGCGACAACAGGCCGAGCACGTGCAGTGCGCCGTTGCGTGCTTTGCTGATTGCCGCATTCAATACCGCGTTACCGGCGAATTCCCCGGTCTCAATGGCGTGTTCGATCTTGGTGTAATCCTGATACACCACCCGGCCCGCGCCGATGTTCATGTGGCCGACTTCGGAATTGCCCATTTGCAACGCCGGCAGGCCGACCCATTTCTCGGAGGCGTCAATGATGGTGTGCGGGGCAGTTTTCCAGAGGAAATTCCAGTGCGGCTTTCGCGCCTGGCAAATGGCGTTGTCGTCGCAAGCCTCGCGATGGCCGAAGCCATCGAGTATCACCAGCAATACAGGCGTTATCTTCATGATTTTAATAATATTTTTATAAATTGCGATGCAGTATAATTCTAAATCATTTCAACCGGCTTGGGCGGCACAGGGAAAGTCATGACCGAACGGGTTGCAGTGCACCTATCGTTGCCGGTTGTTGCCTGCATGCGCAATGCGCAGCGCCGGTGCTGTTCTTGAGTGAGATGGCGCGTCAGACCGCGCCGCGCGGCCCGCTGATTTATGCAAGCCTGACCAGCGTTGCGCTGCTCTGTGCGATCCCGTTCCTGCAGCCTTTTCATCAGTATCCACTGACCTCGTTTTACACCGAGTGGCTGGCGTTTGCGCTGGGCATGGGGGTGATGGTCGTCATGCTCGATCGTCGCGCCTGGATTTCCGCCGAAGTGCCGTGGATTGCGCTTTCACCTTTTGCGTTGGCGCTGCTGCTAATAGTGCACGGTGTCCTGGGTTGGTCACCGTATTTCGGCCATGCACTCACCGGTGCGTTGTATCTGGTCTGGGCTGGTTTGCTGATGATTGCGGCGCGGACGCTGGCACGGGTCTGCGGTACGGAAACCATTGTGACTGTTGTCGCAGCCGGGCTGGTGGCGGGCGCGGTGCTGAGCGCGGCGGTTGGCGTGATCCAGTATTTCAACGTGATAACGCCGTTGAATGCTTTTATTGTGCGCCTGCATGGCGGCGCAATTTTTGGCAATCTGGCACAGCCCAATCACTTTGCTGCCTATACGACGCTGGGCCTGCTGAGTCTGGCGTATTTGCACAGCCGCAAACATCTGCCGCTGCCGGTCGCGGCCATCTGCTGCCTGCCGTTGCTGTTTGTGCTGGGCGTGTCGGGATCGCGCAGCCCCTGGCTATATCTGCTGGCAGCGTTTGGATGTGCGGCCTGGCTGCGGTCGATGTCCGGGGATCGTGCGCTGCGGCATCTGTTTTTATGGACCGGTGTTTTTCTGATACTGCATTACGTCATGCAGGTCGCGGTCGGGGCCGGCTGGTTCAAGCCGCCCGAGCAGACGGCGGTTACGGCCATTGAGCGCCTGTTTTCCGGAGCAGCCAGCATTACGGATCGCATCGGACTTTGGAGCGCTGCCTGGTCGATTGCCCTGGATCATCCCGTTTTTGGGGTCGGATGGGGTGCGTTCGCCGGACGGTATTTCGATTTTATTGCCGAGCCTGGCGCTACGGCCCCGCTCGGGCTTTATAACAACGCGCATAACATGCTGCTGCAG
>JAYUYQ010000105.1:0-2551 GCA_043752435.1 Betaproteobacteria bacterium | reverse complement strand
ACAGGTTGCCATCACGGTCAAAGGCGGGCGCTTCGAGAAAACATTCCACTTCCGCATTCTGGCGATTCGGATCCGACCAACTGCTGCGGCTTTTTTTGCGGAATTTTCCGGGCATCGAGGTGAAGACTTCAGCGTGGATGTGCTCCAGCGGCTTGAACGGATTGAACATGACGCGATGATCCCTTCAGGATTAATATAAGTATTTGATTTTATTGGTATTTTACAATGGCGGCAAAATGCGTTACGGAATCACCCAGTCGCCGCGGGTGTCCTGCAAGGGCAGGAAACGGCGCGATGTTAGCACGCGTGATGCGATGTATTGCGTGTCCAAATTGCGGCATGCGATGAACGGTGAATGCCGAGGTGCGGTAGCATCGTTGCCTTCTTCATGAGGAGCAATGCCGTGTTCGAAGGTTTCAAGCATGTTCAGGTTCAGACTACGGATCCCGAAGTCAAAATCAATCTGCGTTATGGCGGCAATGGCCCGCCCATCCTGCTTATCCACGGCAACCCCCTGACCCATGTGCACTGGCATCTGGTCGCGCCGCGGTTGGCGAAAGACTTTACGGTGGTGGTGACCGATCTGCGGGGTTACGGCGACAGTGGCAAACCGCGCGGACTGCCCGACCACAGCAACTATTCCTTCCGCCGCATGGGCCAGGACCAGATCGACGTCATGGCGCATCTGGGTTTCGACAAATTCTGCGTTGCCGGTCACGACCGCGGTGCGCGCACCGCCTTCCGCATGGCACTCGACCATCCGGACAAGATCAAGAAATTCGCCAGCTTCGACATTCTGCCCACGCACCACATGCTGACCAATGCCACCTGGCAATGGGCGCTGAATTCCTCGCACTGGTTTTTCATGGCCCAGGCCTATGACATCCCGGAAAAACTGATTGAGGGCAAGTACGATTTCTACATCAAGCAGAAGCTGACCAAGCTCGGCATCGGCAAGGGCGGGTTCTCCGAGGAAACGCTGAAGGAATACGCGCGGGTCTGCACCGCTGAAAACATCCACGGCGTGTGCGAGGACTACCGTGCCGCGGTGTCGGTGGACATGGCGATGGATACCGAAGACTTCAAGGCCGGACGCAAGATCCAGTGCCCGACGGCGGTGTATTGGGGTGAGAAAAGCCACACCGAAAAACATTTTGACCCGCGCAAAGCCTGGCCACAATATGCAGCGAATATCGTGCGTATCAAGCCCTTGCCCTGCGGCCATTACCCGGCGGAGCAGGTGCCGGACATGGTGTATGACGAAATCAGCACGTTCTTCCGGGACTGACGTTCACGGGCTGGGCGCATAAAAAAACGGGCGGAAATTTCCGCCCGTTTGTTTTGATTCTATCGGCTGCAATCAATTGGGTTTCAGATTCGCCGCCCGGATCACCTTGTCCCACTTCGCCGTTTCAGACTTGATGTAGGCGGTGAATTCATCCGGTGTCGAGCTCGTGGTCTCAATGCCGCGTGCGAGCAGGATGTCGCGCACGTCCGGCGACTTCAGCACCACGGCCAGGTCCTTGTTCAGGCGATCGATCACCGGCTTCGGGGTGTCGGCGGGAGCGAGCATGCCGTACCAGTTACTGGCTTCGTACCCTTTGAGGCCCGGGGTTTCGGCGACCGTCGGCACATCCGGCAAGGCCGGCGAGCGTTTGGCGCCGGTCACCGCCAGCGCCACGGCGCGACCGGCCTTGACCGGCGGCACGCCGGTGGAAATGACGGCTACAAAAACGGGGGTATGTCCTGCGACCAGATCGGTCAGCGCCGGCCCGCCGCCCTTATACGGGATGTGCACCATGTCAACTTTGGCCATGGTCTTGAACAATTCACCAGCCAGATGTCCGGGGCTGCCGAGTCCTGATGATGCGTAATTCAGCGTCCCCGGCTTTTGTTTAGCGAGCGCGATCAGTTCGGGGATGGATTTGGCGGCAACCGTCGGATGCACGATGAACAGGTTCTGCAACTGAACGGCCATAGAGATCGTCGCAAAATCCTTCAGCGGGTCATAGGCCACCTTGGTAATGCTCGGGCTGATCACCAGAGCGCCCAGTGTGCCGAGGTGCAGGTTATAACCGTCGGGGGTTGCGTTCGCCGCCAGTTCCGCACCGATGGTGCCATTGGCGCCGGCCCGGTTGTCGATGACCACCTGCTGCTTCAGCGTCTCACCCAGCTTGGGTGCGATGATGCGCGCAACCAGATCGGTGGCGCCGCCCGGCGGGAAACCGATGATCAGTCGCACCGGGCGCACCGGGTAGTCTTCCGCAGTCACGCCGCCGGCAGTCAGTGCCAGCACTGTTGCACAGGCTGCGGCCAGTGGTGTTAAGGGTTTGAAGTAGCGGGTCATCAGACTTCCCCTCCAGTGTTATCGTTTGGCCTGCTCGTGTCTTCCGGCGACCGTGACAGGATTATACGAGCGCCCTGCGGTGGCTGCACGATACTGTGCCAATACCGCCTGTAACGCCGGAGGAGGAGGTCCCGATGACCGACGTGCTGCAGTTGCACACTTTGCTGGGGGATTACCCCAATACTGCGGCCCTGAAAAAGGGCG
>JAYUYQ010000104.1:0-6679 GCA_043752435.1 Betaproteobacteria bacterium | reverse complement strand
CCCGGCGGAAATTTCCAGCTACCTGATTCCGCATCCGGTGATTCGTAAGATCACCTTCACCGGATCGACGCCTGTAGGCAAACAGCTCGCGGCGATGGCCGGACAGCACATGAAACGCGCGACCATGGAACTCGGCGGTCACGCCCCAGTGATCATTTTTGATGATGCCGATATTGATTTGGCCGCGAAAACCATGAGCTTCATGAAGTATCGCAACGCCGGCCAGGTGTGTGTGTCGCCGACAAGGTTCCTGGTGCAGGAAGGCGTGTATCAGAAATTTGTCGATAAATTTGTCGAAGGCGCGAAGGCGATCAAGGTCGGCGACGGCTTCGACAAGGACACCAAGATGGCGACGCTGGCCAATCCGCGTCGGCAGAGCGCGATGGTGGCCAATGTCGAGGATGCAAAAAAACGCGGCGGCAAGGTGCAGACGGGCGGCTATCCAATCGGTGAAAAAGGCAATTTCTTCGAGCCGACCGTGGTCACCGAACTGTCGACCGATGCGATGGCGATGAACACCGAGCCTTTCGGCCCGATGGCGATCATCAATCCCTTCAAGACCTTTGATGATGCGGTAACCGAAGCCAACAGGTTGCCGTACGGCCTCGCCGCTTACGCCTGGACCAAATCCGCAAAAACAGCGAACGCGATTGCGGCGCAGGTGGAAACCGGCATGATGACCATCAACCATCTCGGCTTTGCCTTGCCCGAGGTACCATTTGGCGGCGTCAAGGATTCGGGTTACGGCTCGGAGGGTGGCAGCGAAGCCATCGAGCCGTACCTGATCGCGAAGTTCATCACGCAGGCGGGACTGTAAAGCGGGTGCAGTAACCCCGCGTGGTTTTGTGCGCCGAAAGTCTCAGCCAGTTTATATAATTTAATCAATAAAAACAAATACTTATGTAGATTCTGAGACTGGTGACGTTAGCGGAGGAGCGCCGATGCGACGGTGGCAACAGTTTTTGCTGATGTGTCTGAATGTGGGTTTGGCGGGTGCGGTATCAGCGCAAAGTTATCCGGCCAAACCCATACGCATCGTCACCGTGGCGCCGGGCAGCGCAAACGATATCGTCGCGCGGCTGATCGCGCAGGAACTGCGCCCGGTACTCGGGCAAACGGTGGTCGTTGATAACCGCGGCACCATTGCCGCCGAAATTGTCGCGCGGGCACCCGCCGATGGTTACACGCTGCTGCTCTATGGCAGCGCGGTGTGGTTGTCACCGTTCATCCGCAGCAACACGCCATACGATCCGGTGAAGGATTTCGCGCCGGTCACCTTGGTCGCAAGTTCACCGAATGTCCTCGTCGTGCATCCGTCGCTGCCGGTGAAGTCGGTGCGTGAACTGATTGCGCTGGCGAAGGCGCGGCCCGGCGACCTCAATTACGCGGCAGGTTCGCTCGGCGCGGCGCCGCATCTCGCCGCCGAACTGTTCAAGTCGATGGCGAAGCTCAATATCGTGCGCGTCGCCTACAAGGGCACTGGCGGTTCACTGATTGGCTTGTTGAGCGGTGAAGTGGAACTGATGTTTCCGACCGCGGGTTCGGTGACGCCGCACATCAAGTCCGGAAAACTGCGCGCGCTGGCGGTGACCAGCCTGCAGCCGACGGCGTTGGCGCCCGGACTGCCAGTGCTGGCCGCTGCGTTGCCCGGTTACGAATCGGTGTCGCTGAACGGCATGTTTGCGCCGGCGCGCACACCGGATCCGGTAATCCGTCAGCTCAACCAGGAAATTACGCGCATCATGACCCGGCCCGAGGTCAAGGAAAAACTAGTCGCCGCCGGCACCGATGCGATGGCCACCACGCCGGAGGAATTTGCGGCGACGATCCAATCGGAAATGGCCAAGTGGGGAAAGCTGATCCGCGGGGCCGGCATTCGCGAGTGATGCGGGCTGCAACGAGCGGTTCCCGGGCTTCAGGGTGTATAGATCGCCCGCTGATTCCCATCAATCTACCCGGACACGCGCTTCCCGAACAACTCTGGCCCATTTCAAGAGATCGTTCTTTATGTATTCTGAAAATTCTTCTGGTGTGTTTCCGACGGGCTCAAAAGCCTGGGTCAACAGTGCACGCCTGATGTCTGGCATGCCGAGCACGGCGATCGTATCGAAATATATTTTTTTTATGATGTTTTGTGGTGTGCCGGTCGGAGCAAATACGCCCTGCCATGCCACGATGTCGTAACCTGCCACGCCGGCTTCCACCACAGTCGGAAGTTCCGGAGCCGCAGGCGAGCGGTTGCTGCCTGTTACAGCAAGCCCCCGCAACTTCCCAGTCCTGGTATGAGGCAATGCCGCTGCCGCCAAGAGAAAACCTATCGAGGCCTCCCCGCTTAAAAGTGCGGTTATGGCCGCGGTCGGACCTTTGTACGGAATATGTACCATGTCCACCTTGGTGGCTGCCTTGAACATTTCGGCGGCAAGATGCCCGACACTGCCATTTCCGCCCGACGAAAAATTGATCTGCCCGGGTTTTGATTTTGCAAGCGCGACAAGTCCCTTGATTGATTTGGAAGGCAGGGACGGATGGGCCACCAGGATATTGGGAGTAACTGCGGCCAGTGTTACCCCGATAAA
Organism: Betaproteobacteria bacterium; assembly: GCA_043752435.1. Lineage (GTDB taxonomy): Bacteria > Pseudomonadota > Gammaproteobacteria > Burkholderiales > SG8-41. The sequence continues at coordinate 4,103 of JAYUYQ010000104.1, read as the reverse complement.
ATCCTGCTTCGGGTTATAAGGTATTTTCTCGAACAAGCTGGGGTTGATGGTGACGTGATTGGAAGCCAGAAGCAGCGTATGGCCATCAGGTACTGCTTTTGCGCTCAACTCAACAGCGATGTTGCCCCCTCCGCCGGGACGATTGTCAACGACAATTTGCTGCCCCCAACGCTCCGAGAGTTTGGGCGCTATTGTCCGCGAGACAATATCGGGCCCTGCTCCAGGAGGGAATGGAATGATAAAGCGTACTGGTTTTGAAGGGAAACCTTGCCCGATTGCTTCCAGGGAAAGCGCTGCGAGACCCAAGTACAGGCCCAATCGGAATATCCTTTTCTTCATCGTCTTACCTTCCCTCGTGTTTTCCGGTGCGAATGTTCCGGAAAAAGAATGCACCGTTTTTTGGTCAGCGCTCAACAGGAAGACCGACCACGTTGCCCCACTCGGTCCACGATCCGTCGTACACCCTGACCTGCTGCAGACCGAGGATCTCCGTGAGGGCGAAATACAGCACGGTCGCGCGGTGGCTGAGCCGGCAGTACACGATGATGTCTTTTTCGGTCTCCGCGCCGCACTCGGCAACGAGGGATTTCAACTCGTCGCGCGACCTCAGGCTTTTGTTGGCGTTCAGCAGGTTGTCGAAAAAGAGATGGCGCGCCCCGGGAATGCGCCCGTAACACATCGCACCCACGTCAGGGCCCCCGGTGGCGCCTACACGCTCGCCCCGGTATTCCTCGTGCGATCTTCCGTCGAGCAAAAGTGTCTGCGGTTGCCCGAGAGATTTCAATACGTCATCGCGCAGAATACGCATGCTCTCGACCCGCGCCACCGGTTTGTATTTTTTCACCGGCCGGGGCGGTGGAACGTCGGTCACGAGCGGCCGGCCCTCTTCTGCCCATTGGTACCGCGCCCCGTCGAGAATGCGCACGTTTTCATGGCCGCAATAGCGGAATACCCACCAGGCGTAGATGCCGAACTGCACGCCTTCGCCGTAAAACACGACCGTGGTGTTGTTATCGATGCCAGCAGCGCCGAGGCGCCGCGCGAACTCCTCGGGTGACGGGAAATCGCGCATATGTGTTTCCCACAGCATGTCTTTCCATTTCCACGGGTGCGCTCCGGGCACATGCCCCGCTTTGTAGGCCTGTAAATCATCCTGCCCAAGGCCTGCAATCTCTATCAGACAGACATTGGAGTCGTTGCTGTGGGCAGCGACCCACGCCGGATCGACCAGCGCGTTCGTTTTCTGATTTTCTCGTATGTTCACGTTATTTCCTTCACTGTCGTTTGGTGATTGCTGCATGGCGCCGTGGTGTGGTCTGAAGACGCATGATTCTCAGTCGAGGCGCAAGCCCAGGGTTTTTGTGATCCGGCTCCAGCGGGCGATTTCACTGGTCACGAAGCGCGCGGCCTCTTCCGGAGTACTGCCTACCGGAATCGCGCCTTCGCTCACCAGCCGTTCATTTGTTTCCGGCGAATCGAGTGTTTTAATGATTTTTTTGTTCAGATACGCGATGGTTTTTTTAGGTGTAGCAGCGGGCGCGAGCAGCGTGAAACTGACGCTGGCTTCCACGTTTGGCACACCGATTTCGCCGATGGTAGGCAAGTCCGGCAGGGCGGGGACGCGTTTTGCTGCTGCTACTCCGAGTGCCCTGAGCCTGCTTTGGCGCACATGTGGCATAACCGAGGGCATCGCGGAAAACATCATCTGAATCTGCCCGCCAAGAAGATCGACCAGCGCGAGTCCGATGCCTTTGTACGGAATATGCACAATATCGACTTTGGCCGCGCTCTTCAGTAACTCGGCTGCGAGATGAGCGCCCGTTCCCGCTCCGCCCGAGCCAAAGTTGAGAGACCCCGGCCTGGCTTTTGCCAGGGCAATCAGTTCAGTGACGGTCCGCACCGGCAATGACGGATGAACAACCAGAATGACGGGCACGTCGACGACGACGGAAACCGGCGCGAAATCCTTTTCGGTATCGTAAGGAAGTTTGCGCAGGCCCGGATTGGTGAGGTGACTGGCGGTGACCATGACCAGCGTGTAACCGTCGGACGCCGCCCGCGCGGCAAGCTCGGTGCCGATCACTCCGCCTGCGCCAGCACGATTATCAACCACCACCTGCTGGCCGATATTTTCCGCGAGCTTGCGCGCGATCACTCGCGTGACAATATCGACATTGCCTCCGGGAGCAAACGGCACGATCAGGCGCACCGGTTTGGATGGATAGTTCTCGGCGCTCCGCGCGATCGTGGGGTGCAGGAAGGCCAGTCCGCAGCCCAATGAAATAACGAATAAGTGCTTGCTGGTCCGCCGTTTCATGCCTGCACACAACATTCGAATTCGTGTCTCATATTTGCATTCCATTTTGTTCGGTGGACGTTGCCGGGGCGGGCGGCTGTCTTCGCTACTTCATGATCTTGCCGGTGCTCTGGTCGATCCGCACCCGCGGCCGCTTTTCCAGATCGGTGCCGGTGACGCGCAGGTAGCAGCAATCGACCGGCGTATAGGTGGAGTGCAACTGGCTGCCCCAGTAGGTTCCGACCTGGCCTTTCTCGAGTTTGTATTTGGCCTTGATGCCGAGCGTTGCGTTGTCCGGATCCTTGCCGTCGTCGAGGCGGTTGTATTCGGTCATCTCGGTGTAATCATGCACCTGGGCATAAAGCGCCCAGGAGTCACCGTGGTCATGCGCGGGAGAGTGGCGGGCCTTTTCCGCGCGGTAACCCAGCACTTCGAAGCCGAGTTCAGGGTCGATGAACAGGTGGCGCGGGCCGTACTTGATGCCGCCGTGAAAATGCTTGGTTACGAATTCGGGGTCGCGGACCAGGATTTCCATTTTTTTGCGAACCTGTTCCACGCCCGCGGCGCCGGCATCGGCTTTCAGGAGATCGCGTACGTCGTTGCAGAATGCATCGAGTGTATAAGCCATGTGATTTTCCTTTGCGTGTTCATTGGACTGGAATGCCGGCCGCTTTGACAACCTGGCTCCAGCGTGCGATTTCCGAATGGAGAAACGTCCTGAATTCATCGGCGGTGCTGCTATCGGGTGTCACGCCAATAACAGCGAAACGTTCCCTGGTGGCGGGCATGGCGAGAACCTGCACCAGCCCGGCGTTCAGCTTTTTGACGATTTCGCCGGGGGTCTGCGCCGGAGCCAGGATGCCGATCCAGTTGGTCACCTCGAATTCGGGAATGCCCGCTTCCGCCATGGTCGGCACGTTCGGCAGGTACGGCGAACGTTTCGAGGCCGTTACGGCCAGCGCGCGCAATTTTCCGGATTTGATCATCGACAACGTTGCGGGCAATCCGGGAAACATCACCTGGACATCCCCGGCCACCAACGCCGTAACAGCCGGACCGTTACCCTTGAAGGACACGCCGACCATATTCACGCCCGTCTTGAGTTTGAATAATTCGCCGGAAAGGCTGGCCGTGCTGCCGACACCGCCGAAACCGAAATTGAGGTCCGCCGGCCTGCGCTTGGCCAGGGCGACCAGGTCATTTACGGATTTCACCGGCAGAGAGGGATGCACCATCAGCATGTTCGGTTCTTTGGAAACCAGGGATACCGGGACGAAATCCTTGTGTGTATCGTAGGGCAGTTTTTTGAACAGACTCATGTTGGTGCTGAAAGTGGTCGGTGTGATCAGAAGCGTATGGCCGTCGGCGGGAGCGTGGGCCACGATCTCGGCGCCGATGATGCCCGAGGCGCCGCCGCGATTGTCCACGAGGACGGGCTGTCCCCAGATCTCCAGAAGTTTCTGGCCGATGATGCGCGCCGAGGTATCGACGCCGCCGCCCGGCGCCGTCGGCACGACCATGCGGATGGGCTTGGCGGGGTAGCCCGCGGCGACATTGGCCTGGGACCAGGCGGGTCCCGCCGCCAGCGCAAGCAGCACGGTGAGGCATGCAGTGTTCCGGGTGGTGTTCATTTTGTCCTCCAATCGGTCATTGTTATGGTTGCTGATGCTGAGTCACGGCTTTTTCGTGTCAATGCAGGTCGTGCCATTGATCCGGACGTCGATATCGGACGCGGCCGCAAGGCGGCTGGTGACCCCGCCGGACAGGGCGGCGGCCCTGATGCTTTGCCGGTCGGTACACAAGGCAG
>JAYUYQ010000103.1:0-2566 GCA_043752435.1 Betaproteobacteria bacterium | reverse complement strand
GAAAATCAGCGCGTTCTATGAAGAAAACCGTGAAGTCATCGAAAGGTAACGCACTCCACCGCTTGACTTTATTACGGGCGAAACCACACCGCACAAGTACACTCGCGCGAAAGTCATCGACATGGCGTTCTTTGTGGAGGGGATGTCATGAAAAGCCGCATAACCCGTTGCTGCAGCCTACGCGCTGAAGCGCGCGGCCGAGCGCGACGTTAGAGGTCCTTAGGAGGCCCCGTGGCAGTTAATGACTATTTTCGAGCGCGGGTTTTTACGCGGCGTGCGCTCTGGGGCCATCGCGCGGCGATTGACCCTGTTGTGGCGCGGGGATACATTGGAGCTTATGCAAAAAGGGCGTTTAAAATTCCTATCCTCCCCCCAAAATAGCGCATATGAAGATCGGCGTTCCCGCGGAAATCAAGAATCATGAATACCGTGTCGGCGCCACGCCCGACGGCTTGCGGGCGCTGGTCGCGGCCGGTCACGCGGTATGTGTGCAGGCCGGCGCCGGGGCGCGCGTCGGTTTCGCGGATGCAGATTACCGGGCTGCCGGCGCCGTCACCGCGGCATCGGCCGCAGAGGTCTATGCGGCGGAACTGATCATCAAGGTCAAGGAACTGCAGCGCAGCGAGTTCCCGCTGGCGCGTCCGGGGCAGATACTCTACTGCTACCACCATTTTGCAGCCGACCGCGAATTGCTGGAGGCCATGCTCCGGGCGGGCGCGGCGTGTCTCGCCTACGAAACCGTCAGCAACAGTGCCGGCCGTCTGCCGCTGCTGACGCCGATGTCGCAGATCGCCGGCCGTCTGGCGCCGCAGGCAGGCGCGTGGGCGCTGCAGATGGCCAATGGCGGCAGCGGCGTGCTGCTGGCCGGCGTTCCCGGAGTGCTGCCCGCCAATGTCCTGATCATCGGCGGCGGCACGGTCGGAGAGAATGCTGCGCGCATCGCCATCGGCATGGGGGCGAACGTGACGCTGCTCGACCACAGCGCCGCGCGTCTGGCCGGCCTGGAAGCCCTGTTCAACGGCCGGCTGAAGGGCGCCATTTCGACACCGCAGGCCATCGCCGGCCTGCTGCCGGATCAGGACCTGGTCATCGGCGCGGTGCTGCTGCCGGGTGCACGGGCGCCGCGGCTGATCACGCGGGCGGATCTGCAGCGCATGCGCCGCGGCTCGGTGATCGTCGATGTCGCCATTGATCAGGGCGGCATCTGCGAAACATCACGGCCGACATCGCATACGCAACCGCTGTATGTCGAAGAAGGCATCGTGCATTACTGCGTACCGAACATGCCCGCGGCGGTTGCACGCACGGCAACGCTGGCGCTCACGCACGCCACCCTTCCCCACGCGCTGCAGATCGCCGCGCTGGGCCTGCGCAGCGCAATCCTGCAGGATCGGCATCTTGCCGCGGGCCTGCAGACCTGCGCCGGCAAAGTCACGCACGCCGCGCTGGCCCACGACCTCGGCATGCCGTTCGTCGCGCCGGAGCAGGCACTGTCATGAATCCGGCCGCGGCACTTGCCGACGCCATCGACGCATTGCTCCCGCAAACCCAGAACTCGTAGAACTCGTAGGGCGCAATAAGCGCAGCGCATTGCGCCGTATGTAAGCCGCTGCAATACTATCTGCATGTCCGATTACCGTCGTGCGTGGCATCCGGGCGGCACCTATTTCTTCACGGTGAATCTGCTGCAACGACATGGCAACGATCTGCTGACGCGACATGTCGCGCTGCTGCGGGATGTGGTGCGTTCGGTTCGCCATCGTCACCCGTTCCACATTCATGGCTGGGTGGTCTTGCCGGAGCATCTGCATTGCGTGATTGAACTGCCACCGGGCGATGCCGATTTCGCAACCCGTTGGCGGCTGATCAAAATTAATTTTTCCAAATCACTGCCTAAAACCGAGCGGTTGTCTGCGACACGCTTGGCTCGCGGCGAGCGCGGTATCTGGCAGCGACGGTATTGGGAACACTTGATCCGCGACGCCGCCGACTACCAGGCGCACATGGATTACGTGCATTTCAATCCGGTGAAGCATGGCTGGGTCAAACGCGTTGCTGACTGGCCGTATTCAACCTTCCACTCGCTGCTCAGGCGCGGGGTATATCCGCCGGATTGGGGCGGTGGGATGGAAGCGTCCTTGGGCTATGATGACTGACATCCGGCGCAATGCGCTGCGCTTATTGCGCCCTACGGGTTTTACGTATCGGGACAAGGTGATTCGCCTATTCGGCGCAGGCCACTGGCGAAAGGGCAAACAGATTTATGGGCGCGAAAATCAAATACACGAATGAACCGCTGGGCAAGGTTCAAATCGTCTCGGACTTCTTGCCGTCGCCCGCGGAGCTGGCCTACCGCGAGGAAGGCGTAAAAGTGACTCTGGCACTGAGCAGGAAAAGCATCGAATTCTTCAAATCTGAGGCAGCTCGTAGGGCGCAATAAGCGCAGCGCATTGCGCCGTATGTAAGCCGCTGCCACCCAAGGTGACTTCCTTCGGAGCGCGCTCCTTACAGGCTACGCTCGGCAATCGGCGAGGCCACACGTGCCTTGCGACAGAACTCGTAGGGC
>JAYUYQ010000102.1:0-2567 GCA_043752435.1 Betaproteobacteria bacterium | reverse complement strand
AAAGCGCGCCGGCACCTCTCAAACCGGTATCAGGACAATCCGGATAGTGCAGACTCGTAGGTCGCTGCCATCACATCCGGTCCGTTGACGCTGAAATTCGTGTCCCGCACCAGGCCGTCCTTCAATCCATAGACCCAGCCGTGCACCTGCAGGGTCTGACCACGCTCCCATGCGTCGCGCACGATGGTGGTCTGGCAGACGTTGACCGCCTGCTCAATGACATTCAGTTCACACAGCAGGTCGGCGCGGCCCGTGGCGTCGGCACGCTTGAGCAGGCGCGATTCGTGTTTCTGGCGCACGTCCTGCACATGGCGCAGCCAGTTGTCACTCAAGCCGATGCGGTCGCCGCGCAGTGCAACGCCGACACCGCTGCAGTCGTAGTGGCCGACGACGATGACGTGTTTCACCTTCAACACATCGACCGCGAACTGAATTACCGACAGGCAGTTGAGATCGGTGTGGGTGACCACATTGGCCACGTTGCGATGGACGAACAGTTCGCCAGGCAGCAGATCAACGATTTTATTGGCGGGAACCCGACTGTCGGAACAGCCGATCCACAGATACTCGGGCGACTGTTGTCGAGCGAGCTTTTTGAAAAACTCCGGATCCTGACGGTGGATACGCTCTGACCAGACGCGGTTGCTGTCAAACAGGTGTTGCAGGGTTTTCACAGGCAGCCCGATGGATTGCGGTTGGCATATGGGACCTGGGACAGTGGACATGGAACAGGCCACATTTTCCCACATCAGGAGCGTACCGCGAAGTCAGTCGACCTGCGCGCCCGAATCCTTGATCACCTTCGCCCATTTGGTGAATTCCTGACGCAGGTACCGACTGAATTCCTGCGGTGTGTCACCGCGAATCTCGAACGCTTCCTGCGCCAGTCGCTGCCGCACATCGGGTTGTTGCAGAATCGCCAGTGTATCGGCGTTGATTTTGCGCACGAGGGCCGGAGCGGTTCCTTTCGGCGCCAGCAAGCCGTAGAGGTTGTCGACTTCGAAGCCCGGATAGGTTTCCGCCACCGTCGGCACATTCGGCAATACGTCAATGCGCTTCAGGCTGGTCACCGCCACCGGCACCAGCCGACCCGATTTCGACAACGCCACGACCGGCGGCACCGCCGTGAAACCGAGACGCACCTCACCGCCGAGCAGGGCGCTCATCGCCGGGCCTGCGCCCTTGTACGGCACCCCCTGCAGGTTGGCCTTGGTGATATTGCGGAACAGTTCCGCCGCGAGATGCCCGGCCGTGCCGATCCCCGGTGAGGCGTAATTCACGGGCGCCAGTTTCGATTGCTGGACAATGTCCTGCATCGTTTTCACGGCGGTATACGACGGATGGCGCGAAACCACAGTGGTCGATACGCCCATCAAGGTCACCGGCACAAAATCATTGAACGCGTCATATCCCGGCTTTCGATACAGGCTGGGATTGCTGATGAACACCGAAGTCGTCAGCAGCAGGGTGTAGCCGTCACCCTGCGCCTGCGCAACCAGCACCGTGCCCAGATTGCCGCCGGCACCGCCGCGATTGTCGATGACAACCGGTTGCCTCCAGGCTTCGGACAACTTCTGCCCGATCAGCCTCGCGACGAAATCCGCCGGTCCACCCGCAGCAAACGGCACCACGACACGCACCGGTCTCTCGGGATAGGCAGCGCCCTGCACCGGTGCCACCCATGCCGCCAACAGGCCGGCCAGCAACAGGCGCTTCATGACTTCACTCATGCTTTTCCTTCGAATCGCTGTTCTTGTTCGATGCAAACTTAACTCGTGAGTTGACGCATTGTGGCATACAGCGCGTTTTGGGCTTCAAACCCGATACCGGGCCGCTCCGGAAGCTTCAAGTACCCATCCTCGACCCGCGCATCGTCGGCAAAACCCGCGAACATGCCGAACACACCGGGATACGCCTCACAGCCGCCGAGACCAAAACCACCGACGATGTGCAGCGTCATCTGGTTGCCACCATGCGGAAACACCGACTGCGGCGACCAGCCGTGCTCCTGCAGCATTGCCAGCGTCCTGGCGAACTGTGCGATGCCATACGACTGCGGCACATCGGTCTGGATGATGTCACGGTCGGCGCGCAGGCCGCCGAAACGCACGAGATTGCGCACGTCCTGTGTGGAAAACAGGTTTTCACCGGTACCGATTGGTGCGGCGTATACCGCTGCGACTTCGGCGAGCAATGCAAAATCCAGCGGATCGGTGGGTTCTTCAAACCAGCGCAAGTCATAAGGCGCGAGTGCTTTGGCATACGCCAGCGCGCGATCACGATCAAATCCGGCATTGGCATCGACGGCCAGATGTTTGCTGGATCCGACCACCTTCAATGCCGCCTCGACACGCGCCACATCTTCCGCGATCGACAACCCGCCGACCTTGATTTTCATGGTGCGGTAACCCTGCACGAGTTTGTCGCGGATTTCGGCCAACAGCTCGGGGATGCCTTTGCCGGGCTCGTACCAGCCGCCGCCGACGTAACAAGGGACTTTTTCCAACTTATTGTTTTTATTGTATATTTTTGCAATCAGTGCATGCAGCGGCAGACCGGCGATTTTT
>JAYUYQ010000101.1:0-15879 GCA_043752435.1 Betaproteobacteria bacterium | reverse complement strand
TTGAAAAAACGGGTCCGGGAAATTCCCGACAAAACGCCGGGATGAAGCGAGCTGAAAGGTCTTAAGCTCCTGGATAATCCGCTTCCGGACCGCCCGCTCCCAAAATCATGTTGCGTAACATTCCCACCATTCTCACCAGTACCGCAGCGCTCCTGCTCGCAGCTGCTGTTGCAGCGTGCTCGCCGCTGAGGGTACTCAACACGCTGACTCCTGCCGCTGGCTATATAGCCACTGCAGACATCGCCTATGGGCTCGATCCACGCGAAAAACTGGATGTCTACCAGCCGAGCCCGCAGGCGGTTTCGCAAACGCCGCTCGATGGTTACCCGGTGGTCGTGTTCTTCTATGGCGGAACCTGGGTCAGCGGTGACCGCCGCGACTACAAATTCATCGGTGAGGCGCTGGCGGCACAGGGTATTGTTACCGTCGTCGCCGATTACCGGTTATACCCGCAGGTTCGCTACCCGGATTTTCTCGCGGATTGCGCGCGCGCGGTGGCGTGGGCTCAGCGTGAGGCGGCTAAATACGGTGGTGACGCCAGGCGTTTATATGTGATGGGACACAGTTCAGGTGCCTACAACGCCGCAATGCTGGCGCTCGACCCGCGCTGGCTGGCGGTGGCCGGGCTAGCGCCTTCGGCATTGACCGGCTGGATCGGCTTGGCCGGCCCCTACGATTTTCTGCCGATGACCAACGTGGAAGCACAGCCCGTTTTCTATCATCCGCACTATCCTGCCGGATCCCAACCCATCGACTACGTGTCCAGGACGGCGCCACGCACATTTCTCGGCGTGCCGGTCAGCGACGATCTGGTTAATCCAGAACGCAATACGAAACAGCTTGCGGCGAAGCTGGATGCAGCAGGCATTCCCGTAACGCTCAGGATATATCCCAGAGCCAATCACTACACCCTGATCGCGGCATTTGCCCGTCCGCTGCGCGGGCTGGAGCCGGTACTGGAGGATGTTGCCGGGTTTGTGCGCGAAAAAAATGCACCGCACTAAGAAGCATTTTGAGTGATATGCAGCAGATGCGGGAGATACTGAAGTGCTTGTTCGGTGTGCTCTTTATGCTTGCCGGCGCCAATCACTTTTTCAACACCGGGTTCTATGTAAGCATCATGCCGCCGTATCTACCCTGGCATACGGCGCTTGTTTACATCAGCGGGGTGGCAGAAATAATCCTGGGCGTGGCGCTGTTGTTTCGCCGTGTTGAACGTCTTGCAGCATGGGGAATGATTGCGCTGATTGTTGCAGTAACCCCGGTTCATATTCAGATGGCGACCCATCCCGAACTGTACCCGGAATATAGCCAGCTCGCATTGTGGGGACGCCTGTTGTTGCAGGGCTTGCTGATCGCCTGGGCGTTCTGGCTAACCCGCCCGCACCGCATTGCCATTTGAGAAAATCATGACAAAGCGAAGCATCCGGGGCTGCAGGGTTGGTAAGCTTGCCGTGTTATGAGCTGCATCACTTTTCACCTGACAGGACGTGTGCCGGCTTAATACGCCGGTTCGGATAGTCGCCGCCCTTGCGCGTTGCGGGTGCTGGTCTATCGCCCAGGGAGGTGCAGGGATTGCTTCCACTGCGCACCTGCCAGCGTCTGTGCGTCTTTGGCTTTGTCCACGACCGCGGCCATGCCGAAGAACTCGTGGGTGACGCCATCGTAGATCTTGTGCGTCACCTTGACACCGGCTTTCATCAGGGATGCCTTGAGCATCTCAGCATCACTGCGCAACGGATCGATTTGAGCGTTGATTAGCGTCACTGGCGGCAGCCCCTCCTCCGCCAGTGCTTGATCGGTTATTCACATTTTCGGGTGAGAGTATGCCGGAAATACTGACCGGCCGTGGATTCGTACGGCAACGTACAGACCCACTCCAGATCGCTGCGTAACCTCCTTTATCTGGTTCATGGTTTATTTAATGGGCTTGCATTCAGAATCAGGAATAGCTAGTAGCCAAAATTTGCAGTCGATGCTGGAAGCAAAAAGCAGACGGCATAAACATTACAGGAATTCAAGTTATGGGAAAGTATTTACTGGGTTGGATTTTTGGCGTGCCGGTAGTCGTGCTGGTCATTATTTATTTATTGTTTAACTAGGAGTTCGATTGAATTCAATTTCGGCAATGAACATGTTTATCACTCCTTTATCAATGTGGAGTCGTCTGGCGTGGAAAGCCGGTGAAATGGCCATCTCATCGGCGCAGGTTATCGGGCAGCGGACGAACCGTTTTGCGCTAGCCGGCACCTCGCCAAATGCGAGCGACCAGCGTGAATTTGCTTTGATGAGTCAGGAAAAGAGTGAGGCAGCCTTGGAGTCGGCACAAGCCGTGGGTTCGCAAATGTTTCTGATGGGCCAGCAGTTTGCAACACTGGCATTCAAGCAGGCCCTTTCGACTTCAGTTTCGCTGATGTCGATTGCCATGAGCCGCACGGCGTCCGAATCGGCCGATCGTCAAGCCAGGCTCTTACGTGAAACAATGGTTGGTTCAGTCGCTACGGCAGCAAAGCTTTCTGGAGCAAGCGCGGGAATTGCAAAAAGCGCGTTAAAACCCGTGCAGAAGCGCGTCAGCAAAAATATCAAGCGGCTGCGTAAGCGCTAGAAATTTTTTCGCAGGCTTGGGCAGGTTGTAATCAAACTTTTTCAATACATTAATTTTCAAATGGCCGTTTCAAGGTCGATGGCTTTACTTAATCACAGGAGAATCACATGGAAAACAACGTACGCGGCACCTCCCCCCTGACGTCCGGCTCGAATAACGCTGACGGCGCCTTGCACAAGGCTTCCTCCAGTGTTCACGATGCCGTAAATTCGGTCGCCGGAGCGGCAAACCAGGCCGCACGCAAGGCCAAGCCTGCGATTGATCACGTTGCGGCAATAGCGCACCAGGCAGTTGACAAGGTCGCCGGTGTTGCGGCGCCGACGGCTGATTGGCTGGCTGAACAAGGCGAAAACCTGAATGCCACGCAGAAGAAACTGGTGTCGGATACCTGCGATTACGTTTCGGCGCATCCGCTGAAATCAGTCGGCATTGCGTTGGTTACGGGTTTTATCCTCAGCCGCTTCCTTCGTTGATTGCGTAACTGTGGTATTTCGGGCACACAGCCTTTGGTTTCGCTGCTTTCTGAATGGTGTCATGCCGGAAGGAGGCGGGGTGAGCACTGCCGCGCAAACTGACATTGGAGCGGCCCGCGAAGGTAAGCCGCTTGGCGTCATTGAGGAGTTGTCGCGGGTATTCTCGTCAATACGCACTGCGTGTTCGGATTTTCTTGAGTTGTTGTCGCTTGAAGCGCGTCGAGCCGGTCTGGCGCTGATGTGGATGGTAATCTGCGGAGTTGTTGCGGCGCTCTGCATCGTTTCCGCTTGGCTGGGGCTGATGGTGGCCTTGATCATGTGGGCTGTTTCGCTGGGCTGCCCTCCTGCGGTTGCAGTGCTTGGAATTACGATACTCAATGGCGCAGCAGGTGCCGCGCTGATTTATCGAGGCATCAGCATGAGCCATGATCTGTTGTTCTCCGCAACCCGGCGACAGTTAGCCGGTAAAACCCCTGTCATGCCGACTGCGCCATGAAAAAAGCCCCGGATCCTGTGGCCATCCATGAAGCTGAATTGCGGTTCTTTCAATCCGCGCAACTCGTTTCAGGCGGCTTTGGCCGTGTGCGGGATGCGTTCCGCAACAGCATGGCACGGCCTTCAACCATGGTAAAAGTTGCTGGCTTGGCGGGATTGTTCTGCTTCTGGCTCGCCCGCCGTATGCGGTTGAAGTCACCCACCCCGCTCAAGAGCCTGTTAAATACAATCGGGACCTCGACGCTGGGACTGATGCTGGCCGCCTTTCTCCGCTACGGCATCAGACGTTTGCAAGCCATTTTTCGCTAAGTAGTGATTCGTATCATGCTTAACAACGCTGTAAATTCAGAGCGTTGTTTTTTATGGCTGAGGGTGACGCCTTTATTCTGTTGCGCGGTCATGTTCCAGTCAGTATTTAGCCTTGCATTTCGGTGACCCCCTACTTTCCTGTCCCCAACGTAAGTTTCCCGCAAGCTGACGTAAGCCTGCAGCAAGCCGTGGTCTCCAACATGGATCCGTGCTGCGGTCGATCCGGTGCAATCCAACGCTTCGGTTTCGAACGCGGCTCCTATTAACAATAATTGGAGGCTCGCGATGAATAAAATTGTTTCCGGAATGCTGTTGTTCCTGTTGACGCTACCGGTACTGGCTGAAGAAGCGGTCCAGGCCGTGCCGAGAGTCGAGACCAACCCGGCCGCGCTGATCATCTGCGCTGTACTGTTCGTCGGCATGATTGGTGGGTTTTTTGCCTGGATTGTCTGGAAGGATCGCCAGGATCAGGGAAAATCATCTGATTAAAAGCGCGGACTAAAAGCGTGGACTGACATCAGTGTCCTTGCATTAAAAAAGGCGCTCCGCGGAGCGCCTTTTTAGGTCGCCTGACGCTGGTCAGAAATAGGCCTGACCAGGTTTGACCGGGGGCGTCCAACTGCCGTCGCCCCACGGGCCGTCACCGTGTTCCTTGATATAGGAAATCCGGCCGCGTTTTGTCGGCTTCTGTTTGCCCGAGAAAAACGCCTGCAGCCAGTCGAAGACGTAGTCATGGCAGTCCATGCCGCCGAGGTTGCTGATGCTCCATAACGGGTGGTACTGGTTTTCGAACACCCACATCTCCTTCGGCACCTTGAGGTCGGCGTAGGCTTCGATCGCGTCCTCCAACGGACACAGCGGATCGAATTCCCCGGTGACCAGCAGCGTCGGGCATTTGATCTTGCCGAGATGGCCGCGCACGGTCATGCCTTTGGCGACTTCCTCGTCGAAGCGCTCCTCGTTCTCGTAGCCCGCCATGTACATGAACATCTGTTTGAAGCGCGGGGATGACTGCGTGAAGATGGTGTTGTTGGGATTGAAGCAGGCCACCGAGCTGACCACGACCGCCGCACGATGGTCGTAGCTGGACAGCCGCAGCGACCAGTAGCTGCCCATGCTGATGCCGTAAATCGCAATTTTATTTTTGATGACTTCGGGGCGCTTGCGCAGATAGCTGATGACCGCGGCGCCGGCCCGCTCGTAGTTGTCGCCCACCGCGCGGATTTTCTGCATGTTCGAATTGCCCTGCCCCGGGCCGTCCATCGCCAGCACGTGGAAGCCGCGGGCGTGGCCAATATTGTGGTACGCCTTGGGGAACACTTCCTTGGACTGGTCCATGCCCGGCACGTAGATCACCACCGGCGCGCGGCGCCGGTCGGGCAGCAGGTGCAGCAGGCAGGAGATCGTCGTGCCGTTGTCAAAAGGCACTTCGACGCGCTCGATCGGGTAATCCGCAGTCGCGGAGCGCCGATCGACCATGTCCGAAAGCTTTCGGTAGAGTTGTTTTTTGACCGGATGATTATCGAAATAAATCGGATGCTGTGCCATGCGATAGGCTTCGATGGCATGGTCGTAGTGATAGGTCGCGCTGGCTTTGGCACCGCGTGCCTGCGCCAGCCTGGCCAGGCGTTCGTGACGTTCACCGGCTTCGCGCCACACCTTGGGCAGCATCCGGTAATTGCGCGCCCGCTTGCCCGCGGGAACTTCGCTGTCATCGCGTTCAAAGTTCTGCACCCGGCCGCGCATGTTCAGTGCCAGATCGAGCATCCATTGCTGGTTGTCGCGCTCCGTTCTCAGTTTTCGTATCACAGTTCCTCCGGTTTTTTTGTGGGTGTTAAACAGGTTTCAGGCAAGGTGTGCCAGCGCCTGTTTCAGGTCGGCAATCAGGTCCGCGGGATCTTCCAGCCCGATGTGCAGACGGATCAGTGGTCCGCCCGCGTTCCATGTTGTCGCGGTGCGGATTTTTTCCGGGTGCGGCGCGGTGACCAGGCTTTCATAACCGCCCCAGCTCGAGCCGATGCCGAACAGTTTTAATCCGTTGACGAAGGCTGCAACCCGGCGGCGATCGGTCGTGCATAGCACCACGCCGAACAACGAGGCCGCACCGTCAAAATCGCGCTTCCAGATCGCATGTCCGGGATCATTTTCCAGTGCCGGGTAGAGCACGCGCTGCACCTCGGGCCGGGCCTGCAGCCAGCGGGCGACGGTTAGTGCATTGGCCATCTGCTGTTTCATGCGTACGCCGATGGTGCGAAAGCCGCGCAGCGCCAGATAACAGTCATCCGGGCTGACGCAAAAACCGTAATCGGCCACCGCATGGCGCACCGGCAGCCAGTATTTTTCGTTGGTGACGATCACACCCATCAGCACATCGGAATGGCCGACGATATATTTGGTCGCGGCATGGATTGAGACATCGATGCCGCGTTCGAAAGAGCGGAAAAAATACGGCGTTCCCCAGGTGGTGTCAGCGAGTACCGGAATGCCGCGCGCATGCGCTGCCGCGGCGATGGCCGGAATGTCCTGCATCTCGAACGTGAGCGAACCGGGCGCTTCGCAGAACACGGCCTTGGTGTTGGGCCGGATCAGCTTGGCGATGCCGGCGCCGATCAGCGGATCGTAATACTCGACGTCGACGCCGTTTTTGCGCAGTTGTTTCTCGCAGAAGATGCGCGTCGGGGCGTAGGTGCTGTCAGTCATCAGCAGGTGATCGCCATTCTTGACGAAGGCGCACAGCGCTGCAGTGATCGCCGCCAGGCCCGACGGTACGGCCACTGCCTGGTGGCCGCCCTCCATTTTTGCCACGGCCTCCTCAAAGGCAAAGGTGGTCGGTGTGCCGTGGATGCCGTAACGCATGCTCTTGAAATCGTCGGGGTCGCGGGTCTCGTAGGTTTCGAGATCAGGAAACACCACGGTCGAGGTGCGGAATACCGGCGTATTGACGGTGCCGTGCGTCTGCGCGGGATTACGCCCGACATGTGTCAGCAGGGTGTCTTTTTTCATGTGCGGGCTACAAGGTGGGGTGTTGCGGCTAGGCAGGTACGATATGGACTGCGGTCTTTGCATTGTGCGCGAGCATGTTGACCGGCGCAATACGATGGTCAACGCGCCATGCGAATTTCCGTGCTCATTTTTGGACGCATTTGCGCTTATTTGCGCTATCCTAAGCGCTATTCCAACTGAGGAGCGTGCGCCGCTGCTGCTGTCCAGCATGCGGTGCCCGGGATAGTCATGGACCATCAACACCTGTTCGACGTCGGCGGGGCGCATCTTTCCCGTCTTGAAGACCTGCGGCTGATCAAGGGCGAGGGCTGTTACGCCGCGGACTGGAGCCTGCCCAATCAGGCACATGCTGCATTCCTGCGTGCCGATCGTGCCCACGCCAAAATTGTTTCCATCAACACCGATGCTGCGCGCAAAGCTAAGGGCGTGCTCGGCGTCTATACCGGGGCCGACGCAGTCGCGGCAGGTTATGTAAAGCCGCTGAGCATGCTGACCTTCGCCGGCAAAGACGGCAAGAAGGCGAACCTGCCCAACCGTGCGGTGCTGGCGCATGAACGCGTGCGTTTTGTCGGCGAAACCGTGGCCATGGTGGTCGCCGAGACCGCACTGCAGGCGCAGGACGCGGCCGAGCTGATCGAAGTCGAATACGAAGATCTGCCGGTGAGCGTGGACCCGCGTGCCACACTGGACGCCGGCGCGCCGCAATTGCACGACAATGTGCCGGGCAACCTGGCGTTTGAACAGGAAGCCGGCGATGCCGCCGCTGTGGCCGCAGCCTTCGCCAAAGCGGCGCACATCACCAAGCTGAAACTCGACTGCACCCGCGTCGCACCGAATCCGATGGAGCCACGCGCCTGCCTGGTGGGTTATGAAGCGGGTTCCGGCGCCTATACCATCCACGTGCCGGTGCAGGGCATCAACATGATGCGCATGCAGATCGCCGCCTATACAGGGGTGCCGGACGACAAGCTGACCATCAAAGCACGCGACGTCGGCGGCGGTTTCGGCCAGCGCAGCATTGCCTATACTGAATACGTCGCGATGATGATCGCCGCCAAGGCGCTCAAGCGCCCGGTGAAATGGGTGTCGTCGCGCAGCGAAGCCTTCCAATCGGATTCCCACGGCCGCGCCAATTACATTGATGCCGAAATGGCACTGGACCGCGACGGCACCTTCCTCGCGATGAAGCTGGACTGGATCGCCGACCTCGGCGCCTATCTGCATCCCGCCGGCCCGGTCAGCCCGATGCGTAATCCGGTGACTTGTCTGAATGGTGTCTACAAAACCCAGGCGCTGTTCGGCCGCTGGCGTGTGGCGTTGACCAATACCGTGCCGGTGTCGGCGTACCGCGGCGCGGCGCGTCCGGAGATCGCATACACCATCGAACGTTTGGTTGATGAATCGGCGGCGCAGATGAACATCGACCCCGCTGAAATTCGTCGCCGCAATTTTGTGCCGCCGGAAGCCTTCCCGTACAAAACGCCGACAGGTTCGGTCTATGACATCGCCGATTTTCCGGCGGTGCTGGAAAAAGCGCTGAAACTCGCCGACGTCAAAGGCTTCGACCAGCGTCGTGCTGAATCAGAAAAACGCGGCCAGTTGCGCGGCCTCGGCATGTCCACCGTGATCGAGAATTCCGGTGCCGGCATGTTTCCCAAGGACGAGGTGCTGCTGGAAGTCGGCACTGACGGCAATCTGACGGCGTATTCGATTTCACATTCTCAGGGCCAGGGCCATGAAACCACCTTTGCGCAGATCATCGGCGACGCACTGGGCATTCCGGCTGAACGCATCACGCTGCGCCAGGGCATAGCCGAAAAAGGCCTGATCGGTAACCACACCGGCGGTTCACGTACCATCGTTGGCGCCGGTACGGTCTGCCACATCACGGCAAAAAAACTGATCGAAGTCGCGACGCCGCTGGCTGCGGAAGAACTCGGTGTAGAACCCTCGCAAGTGGCTTATGCAAAGGGCGATTTCCAGTCCAAGGAATCGAACAAAAAAATCACCCTCGGCGAACTCGCGACCAAGAAACCGTTATCAGTCACCGGCGAAGGCAAATTCGGTTCGACCTTCCCCAACGGCTGCCATATCGCCGAAGTCGAAATCGATCCGCAGACCGGTGTCACCACCGTAGTCTCGTATGTGACGGTCGATGATTGCGGCACCGTCATCAACCACACCATCGTCGAAGGCCAGATGCACGGCGCAGTGGCGCAGGGCTGGGGCCAGATTTTCGGCGAGAACATCGTTTACGACACCGACACCGGCCAGTTGCTGACCGGCAGCTTTGCCGATTACCCGATGCCGAAAGCCGGCTGGATCAAAGACATCACCATCGCCGATCACACCACCTTCGGCACCATCAGTCCGCTGGGTGTGAAGGGCATGGGCGAATCCGGTTGCACCGCTTCGCTGGGTGCATTGACCAATGCCGTGATGAACGCGCTGCGGCCACTGGGTGTGCCGCCGCTGGACATGCCGCTGACTGCACACAAGCTGTGGCAGGCGATTACGTCGGCAAAAGCTGGTCACTGAGATAAGGACACTGAACCATGTTTGCATTCCAGTATCGCAAGGCAAAAACGCTGAAGGAAGCAGGCGAACTGCTGGCCAAGGATGACGAGGCCAAATTGCTGTCCGGCGGAATGACGCTGATCCCGACGCTAAAAGCACGGCTCGCAAATCCTACGCAACTAATTGATATTAATGATATTTCCGAGCTGTCCGGGATTGAAGTCAAGGACGGCGCGTTGATAATCGGCGCTGCAACACGGCATCAGCAGGTGGCGACTTCGAAAGTCGTGCGCGATGCGATTCCGGCATTGGCTGATCTCGCATCGCACATCGGTGATCCGCAGGTGCGCAACCGCGGCACGCTGGGCGGTTCGGTCGCCAACAACGACCCGGCCGCGGATTACCCGTCGGCCGTGCTGGGGCTCAACGCCAGGATCATCACCAACAAACGCGAAATCGCCGCCGATGATTTTTTCCAGGGCATGTTCGCCACCGCGCTGGAGCCGGGTGAGTTGATCGTGCGTATCGCCTTCCCGCTGCCGAAAAAAGCCGCCTATGCCAAGTTCCCGCATCCGGCTTCGGGTTATGCCATGGCCGGTGTGTTTGTCGCGCAGAACGCTGACGGCATCCGTGTTGCAGTGACCGGTGCAGGTCCAGGCGTGTTCCGCTGGAGCGATGCTGAAAATGCATTGGCAAAAGGCATGAATGCGGCCGCGATTGAAAAATTGACGCTGGCGGCTGACGATCTGAACGAAGACATCCACGGCACGCGCGAATACCGCGCCCAGCTGGCAAAAGTCATGGCAATGCGCGCGGTTACGGCGCTTGCCGGCTAACAGGGGAAGCACAGCAATGGCAAAAATTGAACTGACCGTAAACGGCAAGAAGTGCTCCGGCGAAGTCGAAGACCGGGTGCTGCTTGTCAATTTCCTGCGCGACACGCTGAACCTGACCGGCACCCATGTCGGCTGCGATACCAGCCAGTGCGGCGCCTGCACCGTGCATGTTGACGGCCGCGCGATCAAATCCTGCACCCTGCTCGCTGTGCAGGCCGACGGCGCCGACGTGGTGACCATCGAAGGCCTCGCCAAAAACGGCAAGCTGCATCCGGCGCAGGCGGCGTTCACCGAATGCCATGCGCTGCAATGCGGTTTCTGCACGCCGGGCATGATCATGACCACCGCGGCCCTGATCAAGGACAATCCGAAACCGACCGACGAAGAAATCGTGCACGGCCTCGAGGGCAACCTCTGCCGCTGCACCGGTTACCTCAATATCGTCAAAGCGGTAAAACGCGCGGCGGAACTGCAGGGCAAGTAAGCCTTGAATACCCCCTCGCCCCGCTTGCGGGGAGACGAGGGCACACTCGGGGCGAAGCAGGGTTGGGGAGAGGGGCTTCTCAAAAAGCGAAATCTGTTTTCCGCTTTCCCTCCGCGGTATCCTTCACGTTAGACGAAGGACACCGCACCATGACAACTCCTCCTCCGACCACCGCCGGCCCTCTCGCCGGCGTGCGCGTCATCGAACTCGGCCAGCTGATCGCCGGCCCTTTCTGCGGCAAGACGCTGGGCGATTTCGGCGCCGAAGTCATCAAGATCGAAGCGCCGGGCAAGGGCGACCCGCTGCGCAAATGGCGGCTGCTGAAGGACGGCAATTCGATCTGGTGGGAAGTCCAGTCGCGCAACAAACAGTCGGTGACGCTGGATCTGACACAGCCCGAAGGCCAGGACATCCTGCGCACGCTGGTGAAAGACGCCGACGTGCTGATCGAGAACTTCCGCCCCGGCAAGATGGAAGAGTGGGGGCTCGGTTACGACGACCTCAAGAAAATAAATCCCAAACTGGTGATGGTGCGCATCTCGGGTTACGGCCAGAGCGGGCCGTACCGCGACCGTCCCGGTTTCGGCGTGATCGCCGAATCCATGGGCGGCCTGCGTTACCTGACGGGCGAACCGGGCCGTGTGCCGGTGCGTGTCGGGGTGTCGATCGGTGACACGCTGGCGGCGCTGCATGGTGTGATCGGTGTGTTGATGGCGCTGTATCACAGAGACTGTAATCATCGAGACAGGAACGGGAAAGATGCAGGGGGTGAAGGCCAGGTCATCGACATCGCGCTGTATGAGAGCGTCTTCAACTGCATGGAAAGCCTGCTCCCCGAGTTCAGCGCTTTCGGTGTGGTGCGCGAAGCAGCCGGCAGTGCTTTGCCCGGCATCGTGCCGTCGAATGCCTACCCGTGCAAAGACGGCTGGATCCTGATCGGCGGCAATGGCGACGGCATATTCAAGCGGCTGATGTCTGCGATTGGTCGAGATGATCTCGGCAAAGCGCCGGATCTGGGATCCAACGACGGTCGCGTCAAACGGGTCACCGAGATCGATGCTGCAATCGCCGCGTGGACGGGAGCACGCGAAAAGGCCGAGGCGCTAAAAATACTGGATGAACACGACGTTCCCTCCGGCGCGATTTATTCAGTGGCCGATATCGCGGCGGACGCGCAATACAAAGCACGCGACATGATCCTCAACATCACCACGCGCGATGGCACCGCGGTCGACGTGCCGGGCATCGTGCCCAAGCTGTCGGCGACACCGGGTTCGATTCGCAGCACGGCGCCGCGGCTGGGTGAAGATACGGAAGCGGTATTGCAGCGTGCCGGGCTCAAAGCGGAAACCATTGCCGATCTGCGCGCCAAGGGCGTGATCTGACCTTCTGTGCCGGGTGCCGTGGTTGCCGGTAATTAACATATTTGTTATTATTTGTCGGTGGATTACACCATCAGCTATTACAGCGTGGCGGTACAGGAGCAGATCATCGCCTTGCCGGACACGCTGGCTGCCCGCTACGTCGTGCTGACACGACGGATGATCGCCCTAGGTCCCAATCTTGGCGAGCCGCATACCAAGGCATTCGGTGACGGACTGTTTGAGTTGAGACTGAAAGGCGCCGAGGGAATAGCCCGGGTATTTTTCTGCACGCTGGTTGGCAGGCGGATTGTCATGCTCCACAGCTTCATCAAGAAGTCGGAGCGCACGCCTGCGCGAGAACGTGAAATTGCTTATTCAAGATTGAAGGAGATCAAACATGCAAACCCATGACAAGCTGATCAGGAAACTGATGGCGCGCCCCGGCGTCCGTGCCGAGGTGGCGCGCATCGAGCGCGAAGAGGCGGCGCTGCTGGATGCCTTGCTCAAGGCCCGTCAGGAGGCCGGTCTGACACAGGCGGAGGTCGCCGCGCGTATGGGCACCCACGCGCCGGCAGTGGCGCGACTGGAGCGGTCATTGTCCACTGGCAAACATTCGCCATCCATTGCCACCGTCCGGAAATATGTGAAGGCCTGCGGCAAACGGCTGGTGTTGCGGGTTGCATGACTTGCCCATAAAATATCAATAAAATCAAATACTTATAAATTATCCCAAAGCAGCCATGATTGATCGCCTCGACCACTTCGTCCTGACCACCGCACAACCCGACGAAACCATTCGTTTCTACACCGAAGTGCTGGGCATGAAGCTGGAAACCTTCCGCAACGGCAAACGCCTGGCACTCAAATTCGGCAAGCAGAAAATCAACATCCACGTGAAGGGCGAGAAATACGAACCCAAGGCGCATGCGCCGGGTGTGGGCACGCTGGATTTCTGTTTTATTGCGTCAGTGCCGCTGGAGCAGGTGATCGAGAGCCTCAACAAACACAAGGTCGCGATCATCGAAGGGCCCTGCATCAAGACCGGGGCGATGGGGCAGATACGTTCGGTTTATTTTCGCGATCCGGATTTGAATCTAGTGGAAGTCTCGGAATACCTCTGATCCGGCATGGTTTTGTAGGGCGGGTAAGGCGCAGCCGTCCCCCAAGGGGACTTCCTTTGGGCGTAACCCGCCGGATGAGCCGGAGTTTTGGAAACGCAACGGTATTCATGCGGGGGGGGCAAACACCGGCTGACCCGCAAGCGCGGGTTCCTCTCGCTTTGAGCCTGTCGCAAGACCGCCAACAAAACCCGGTATTTACGATTATCTCAAAACGAGATATAGTCCGACAGTGCATGTCATCACGAAAAAGCGGTTGATCGAGTTTGCCGCCCGCTACCCGGCGTCGCGAGATCCGTTGCTCAAGTGGTACAGGATAGTCAGCCAGACGGATTTCTCATCCTTTCCGGCGCTGCGCTCGGTTTTCGGCAGCGTTGACCAAGTGGAAGGATTGACGGTTTTTGATATTGGCGGCAATAAATACCGATTGATCGTTGCGATTCACTATAACCGCCGCCGGGTTTATATCCGGCACGTGCTGACACATGCGCAATATGACAAGGGTAAATGGAAGGAACAATGATGCTGGCCAAACAATTGCTAAAAGCTGGAAACGAATATCGGACGCTGCGCCGCCAGATTCCCCTGGGTGTCATCCGCTCCAAGGCGGAATATGACCGGGCTGTCGCCACACTGGATACGATCATCGACGAGATCGGTGAAGACGAGACCCATCCGCTGGCCGATCTGGCCGAAGCGCTGGGCGTATTTGTCGAGGCTTATGACAAGACGCATTACCAGACGCCCAGCCCGTCGCCGCGCGCGATGCTGCGGTTTTTGATGGAGCAACACGACTTAGGACAGTCCGATCTTCCCGAAATCGGCAGTCAGGGCGTGGTATCCGAAATCATCTCCGGCAAGCGCAGCCTGAATGTGCGTCAGGTCTCCCGCCTGGCCAAGCGCTTTAATGTTTCGTCCAGCGTATTCGTGGAAGAATAAGATCACGAAGCGAGATACTTGATTGAGTGGGCCGGTCAGTCTGGCCTGAGGATGTGTGATTGCAAGACCTGACCCCATTGCTGTGTGCACATTGCACCGAATGCGGATCATCCGGCGCAATGCCCGTTGGTTATTGCGCCCTACGAGGTCTTAATTTGCAAGGATAATTACGATTGTAATCGCGATAATTATCCAAAACCATATTGGGATTGGCGCGATAAGTTTTAAGATCGCTGCCAAGACTTTTAGACCAACATACAACAGCAAGAGGAACACACCCCCGCAATAAGAGTAGAAGCAGCAATCCAAGAGTCTTGAAAACAACATGTTCGGCTGGGACCCCCTTGATTACCACAATATCAAGCATCCCTGAAATTCCGATCAGGCCACCAAAAAGCATGATCGCAAATAGGGTGATGCCAACCACTGCTGTTAACGTAGTGGGGTTGTTTTGATTCCATAAGGCTTTTTTCAGCCTCGCAATTGCGCAATTGTGAAATGAAGAATCGTGTTCACGGGTTTATTTCCAGTTTTCGTCATCACGATGAACAATTTTTCCAATAGCATTTCTGATGAAGGCAGGAGCGTCATCGGCGGCGGTTAGCACGCAACTTCTGTAACCCTTGATGAACGAAACAGATCTCCAGCCAAGTGCGGTGAGTGTAGATACGTCGGGATACGGCGTCTCAACGTCGGGATACGGCGTCTCAATAAACTCGTAAGTGTTTAAAAGATTCACGTAGAATAAAAGATCAAGCTTTCGGCGCGAATCCGGGGGGTACTTCCGAGTCGCCAATTCCCGTCCGCTATCTAGAACGAGTTCATACACCTTAGAAATCGTGAGGCTATTGAATGGCGCGGGTTTAACTAGATCGGCAGGAGCCGTTGCGGTGATCGCTTCCTCAAGTGCTTCTTTGTATTCTTGGTGCCGTCTACGTCCGGGATCAAGAATTTCTTTTATCTCGAAACTTGCATCTCGAAACTGAATATCTGGTGGATCTTCTCCTAGTATAACTTCAGCGGCTGCGTGGTTAATCCGCGAGTTAGTTAAAAAAGTTTGTACTACCCAGCGTTCTCGTTCGGATTTGTTTGTGGTGCGGAAATACTCCACCGATTCCGTGCGTTCTTTTCGTTGAGCCTCCAGATACTCGTCGTCGGTCATTGCCGTGCCTAATATTTCAATTCATTTGTTTCGGTTCTCGGGGAAGTTTCACCCCACATCGCGCACAAAACTTGTCCTTGGCCCCCACCGGCGCCCCACAATCCTGACACCGCCTTAACTCGCAATACCCAATCACGGCTTCAGCTTGTCCTCAAACCAGTTCCACATCTCCGCCACGCCCAGCGTCAGGTAATCGCGCTGGCAGTGCTGCGCGCCGCCTTCTTCAGCAGTAAACACCCGCAGCGTTTTGTCCGGCGATCCCGAAGCGTTATACAGCGCCTGCGCATCGGCCAGTGGCACCTGTTCGTCGTCTGCGCCGTGCACGATAAGGAAGGGGCAGCGCATTTTCTGTACTACGCCGTCGAGTTTGAACGGTTCGAGTTTTTTCAGCGCTTCTTCCAGCGTGTCCACACCCAGGATCCAGGTGATGTGGTGGCCGGGCACCGACAGGGAAGTCTTGAACTGCGCGTCGATTCGTTTTTTCCAGGTGGCGTGGTAATCCCAGATCGCGCCCCAGGCGATGCAGGCGGCAAAACGGTGGTCCATAGCCGCCATGCGCGGCGAGTAATAACCG
>JAYUYQ010000100.1:0-6720 GCA_043752435.1 Betaproteobacteria bacterium | reverse complement strand
TCATCGCCCTGGGCGGTCTGGTCTACAAGGGTTCGGTGCGCGTCGGCGGCGACAAGTTCGACGAAGCGATCATCAACTACATTCGCCGCAACTACGGCATGCTGATCGGCGAGACCACCGCTGAGAATATCAAGAAAGAGATTGGTTCCGCGTTCCCCGGCTCGGAGGTGCGCGAAAAGGAAGTCAAAGGCCGCAACCTCGCCGAGGGCATCCCGCGCAGCTTCACCATCTCCAGCAATGAAATCCTCGAAGCGCTGACCGATCCACTGAACAGCATCGTCTCGGCGGTGAAATCAGCGCTGGAACAGACGCCCCCCGAACTCGCCGCCGACATCGCCGAAAAAGGCATGGTACTGACCGGCGGGGGTGCGCTGCTGCGTGACATCGACCGGCTGCTGATGGAAGAAACCGGCCTGCCGGTGATCATCGCCGAGGACCCGCTGACCTGCGTGGTGCGCGGCTCGGGCAAGGCGCTGGAGAAACTGGAGCACCTCGGCAGCATCTTCGCCAACGACTGATGCTCGGTA
Organism: Betaproteobacteria bacterium; assembly: GCA_043752435.1. Lineage (GTDB taxonomy): Bacteria > Pseudomonadota > Gammaproteobacteria > Burkholderiales > SG8-41. Next base: position 6,193 of record JAYUYQ010000100.1, on the reverse strand, counting down.
TTCCAGCTTGCGTTCGCATGAATGCCTGCACGGGCAGCGAACGCGGACCGGCCTTCGTTTCAGCGACTGCCTGACCCCTGATGGAACACTCGCCACCGCCGCTGTTCCGCACCGGACCCACGCCGCTCGCGCGGCTGATGATTTTCGCCATGCTGTCCACCGTGCTGCTGATCGCAGACGCCCGCTTCAACTATCTGACCACGCTGCGGCAGATCACCGCTGTCATTGCCTATCCGCTGCAGCGGCTGGCCGCTGCGCCCACTGCGATGGGCGGTCGCATCGCCGACTTTTTTGTCACGCACAGTTCGCTGCGTCGTGACAACGAGCGCCTGACCGGGCAAAACCTGGAGCTGGCAACAGCGGCGCAGCGCACTGTCGCCCTGCACAAAGAAAACGCCCATCTGCGCGGCCTGCTCGGCGTACGCCAACAGGTGCCGGTGCCGTCGATTGCCGCGGAAATTCTTTATGCCGCACGCGATCCGTTTGCGCGCAAAGTGATGATCGACCGCGGCCTGCAGCACGACATTGAGTCCGGCCGTCCGGTGATCGACCATGTCGGCGTCATCGGCCAAGTCACCCGGGCCTATCCCTGGCTGTCCGAAGTCACGTTGATCACCGACAAAGGTCACCTGGTACCTGTGATCAATGTGCGCACCGGATTCCGTGCCGTGCTTGCCGGCACCGGCGATGACGGCAAACTGGAACTGCGCTTCATTCCGCTAAGCGCTGATTTTCAGATCGGTGACCAGCTGGTGACCTCCGGCATCGACGGGATTTTTCCGCCCGGCCTGCCGGTGGCGCAAGTCACCCAGGTCGAACGTAACACCGCCTATCTGTTTGCCGGTATCACCAGCAAACCGCTGGCCGGCGTCAATGCCGGCACCCAGGTACTGGTATTGGGCCCGCTGGCGGCAGTGCCTGAACGCCCTGCGGAAACACCGGCGGTGTCCTCGCAGAAAAAAAGAGGCAGATCCTGATGGCCGCCAGCCCGATGTCGCCGCAGGAACTGCTGCTGCCGGTGCGGCCGGGGTTCATCGTACTGACGCTGGTTGCGGCGCTGCTGTGCAACCTGCTGCCCTGGTCGGGCTGGGCGATGTGGCTGGCGCCGGATTTTGTCGCGCTGATCGTTCTCTACTGGTGCATCCACGAGCCGCGGAAAATCGGCTTCCTCACGGCCTGGAGCCTCGGCCTGCTGATGGACATTGCCGACGGCAGCCTGTTCGGCCAGCATGCACTGGCCTACATCATCCTTGCCTACGCCGGCATGGTGCTGCATCGCCGGGTTCAGCGATTCGCAATGACGCAGCAGATCCTGCATGTGATTCCATTGCTGCTGCTCATCGACTTCATTGTGCTGCTGGTGCGCGCGTTGTCCGGCGCGGATTTTCCCGGTTACGCCTATTTTCTTGGCAGCATCAGTGGCGCCGCGTTATGGCCGGTGATGACCCATCTGTTGAGACTGCCGCAACGTCCGCGCCCCGATCCAGACCGTGTCTGAGCTGTCGATCAATCCGGGCATCGAGATCCGCGACTCCGAGCGCGAGCTGGATCGTTTCCGCCGGCGTCTGGCAATCCTCGGCTTTTTTGTGCTCGCCGCGTTCGGCCTGCTGTTACTGCGCTTTTTTTATCTGCAGGTGATTCAACACAGTCACTACAGCACGCTGGCCGAAGCCAACCGCATCTCGATCCTGCCAATTGCGCCGCACCGCGGCATCATCGTCGACCGCAACGGAATCCAGCTCGCCCACAACTATTCGGCGTACACGCTGGAAATCACGCCAAGCAAGGTGCAAAGCCTAGAGGGCACCATCGACAGCCTTGCCGGAATCATCGACATCACGCCTCGCGACCGCCGGCGTTTCCGCAAACTGCTCGAAGAAAGCAAAAGCTTCGAAAGCCTGCCGATCCGCACCCGCCTCTCAGATGAGGAAATCGCGCGCTTTGCCGTGCACCGCTACCGCTTCCCGGGCGTGGAGGCCAAGGCGCGGCTGTTCCGCCAGTATCCGCAGGGGGAGATGTTTTCACATGTCGTCGGCCACATCGGCCGCATCAACCAGCGTGAAGTCGAGCAGCTCGAAAAGGACGAACGGCTGGCCAACTACCGCGGCAGTGATTACATCGGCAAGACCGGTCTGGAGCAGAGTTACGAAAAATTCCTGCACGGCACCACCGGCGTCGAAGAAGTCGAGGTCGATTCCGGTGGGCGCGCGGTGCGCACACTGTCGCGCACGCCGCCGGTGTCGGGCAACAACCTGGTGCTCAACCTCGATGCAAAACTGCAGGAGGTGGCCTACAACGCTTTCGGCGACCGACGCGGCGCACTGGTCGCCATCGACCCCGCGACCGGCGGCATCCTGGCTTTTGTCAGCAAACCCGGCTTCGACCCCAATCTGTTCGTCGATGGCATCGACCCGCAAAGCTGGAGCGAGCTCAACGGTTCCCCGGACAAGCCGCTGCTCAATCGGGCCAGTGCCGGGACATACCCGCCGGGCTCGACGTTCAAACCCTTCATGGCGCTGGCCGCACTGTTTTACGGCAAACGCACTCCGCAGCAGACTATCAGTGACCCGGGTTATTTCATGTTCGGCGGCCACCGCTTCCGTGACGACAAGGTGGGCGGCCACGGCCTGGTGGACATGTACAAATCCATCGTTGTGTCCTGCGACACGTATTACTACGTGCTGGCCAATGACCTGGGCATTGACCCGCTTGCCCGCTTCATGACGCTGTTCGGCTTCGGCAGCCGCACCGGCATCGACATCGCCGGCGAGGCGACGGGTGTGCTGCCGTCGACGGAGTGGAAAGCGCGGCGCTTCTCCAAGCCGGAACAAAAAAAATGGTATGCCGGTGAAACCATCAGCGTCGGCATCGGCCAGGGTTACAACAACTACACCCCGCTGCAGCTGGCTTCAGCCACGGCAACGCTGGCCAACGACGGCGTGATGTTCCGACCGCACATCGTCAACTATATCGAAGACATCCGCACCCGCGACAAAACACCAATAGAGCCCAAACCGCTGCGTGATCTCGGCCTCAATCCGGAGCACATCAAGGTCATCAAGGATGCAATGGTCGGCGTCAACAAGGAGGGCACTTCGGCTCGGGTGTTCGCTGGCGCAGCGTACACCAGCGCCGGCAAGACCGGCACCTCGCAGGTCATCGCTATCAAGCAGGGTGAAAAATATGTCGAAAGCCGGGTCGCCGAACACCATCGTGACCATGCGCTGTTCATCGCCTATGCCCCCGCCGACAAACCCACCATCGCCCTGGCCGTGATCGCCGAAAACTCCGGATTCGGCGCCCGTGCCGCCGCACCGATTGCGCGCCAGGTGCTCGATTACCATTTGCTGAGCAAGCTGCCGGCGCCGGCGGTGGACGAGAAAGTGAAGCGCTGATGCCGTTCATGCTGAGGCGCTTCTACCGGTTCACGACCGGGCACATCGACGGCATCTTGCTGAGCGGGATAGTGCTGCTGATGTTTACCGGATTGCTGGTATTGTTCAGCGCGTCCAACGGCAGTTATGTCCGGGTATCAGGCCAGCTGATGAACATGCTGGTGGCGCTGGGGGTAATGTGGCTGTTCGCCAACATCCCGCCGCACTACCTGATGCGGCTAGCGCTGCCGCTGTTTGTGCTCGGCTGCGGGCTGCTGATCGGCGTGGCGCTGTTCGGCGACGTCGTCAACGGCGCGCGGCGCTGGCTCCATGTCGGCGTCACCCGCATCCAGCCGTCGGAACTGATGAAAATCGCCCTGCCGCTGATGCTGGCGTGGTATTTCAACCGCAATGAAGCCTCGCTGAAATTGCGCAACTACTTGATCGCGGCATTGATACTGGCTTTTCCGGCAGCACTGATCGTGCGCCAGCCCGACCTCGGCACCGCGCTGCTGATCATCGCCAGCGGCTGTTATGTGATTTTCCTCGCCGGACTGTCGTGGCGGGTGATCACCACGCTGTTCGTCGCCGGGCTGGCCAGCCTGCCTTTTCTGTGGTCCGCCCTGCACGACTACCAGCGCCAGCGCATCATGACCCTGCTCGACCCGACCGGTGACCCGCTGGGCGCCGGATATCACACCATACAGTCGACCATCGCCGTGGGCTCGGGCGGCCTCATCGGCAAAGGCTGGATGAACGGCACCCAGACTCATCTCGATTTCATTCCGGAGCGCACGACTGATTTTATTTTTGCGGTGTACGCCGAGGAATTCGGACTGCTCGGCAACACGGTGCTGTTGATACTGCTGCTGTTCGTCATCGGTCGTGCGATGGTCATCACCGCCAATGCGCCGACGCTGTTCGCCCGACTGCTCGCCGGCGCGATCACGCTGACTTTCTTCACCTACGCTTTCGTCAACATCGGCATGGTGTCGGGCATCCTGCCGGTGGTGGGTGTACCGCTGCCGCTGATCAGTTACGGCGGAACTTCGCTGGTTTCCATCTGTCTTGGCTTCGGCATCCTGATGAGCATCAACACCCACAAGAAACTGGTTCAAACCTAGGATTGAGGATCAAGTAATAAGGAGTTGGTCATGACCGTTCTTTCACGTGCCGCCGTGATACTGCTCGCCGCCCTGCTCGCGGCCTGCGGCAGCACGCCGAAGCGCAGCGGCAGCATTGACCGCACACCCGGCACCGGTGCTTCTTCGGCCGGCGGCGGTTATTACCTCGACGACGGTCCCGGCGCCAACGCACCCGCCAACATTGAGGCCATCCCCGACGCCGTGCCGAAAATCGAGCCTTTGGGCCGCGGCACCATGCGTCCGTACACGGTGATGGGCCGCAACTACACGCCGATGACCCGGCTGGAACCGTACAAGGCACGCGGCATCGCCAGCTGGTACGGCCGGCGTTACCACGGCAAGCAGACGTCCTCGGGTGAAATTTATGACATGTATGCGATGACCGCGGCGCACACGGTGCTGCCAATCCCAAGTTATGTGCGGGTCACCAATGTCGCTAACGGCAAATCGGTGGTTCTGCGCGTCAATGACCGTGGACCGTTCATCGACAACCGCTTGATCGACCTGTCGTACACCGCGGCGTACAAACTTGGCATCCTCGGCGGCGGCAGCGGCATGGTTGAAGCGGAAAGCATCATCCCCGGCCAGTCCCTGGCCACACCGCAGCCAGCCGCAGCGGCGCCCGTTGCCCCTGCACCCCCGGTGCCGGTCGCCATCGAAACTGCGCCGGTAACCGCCATACCGTTACCGCAGCCAGCAGCTGTTGCAGCCGTTCCTGCCGCGACATCGGCAAGCAGTGCCGCAACCGGCGGCAGCTACCTGCAATTCGGCGCCTTCGGTGTTCAGGCCAATGCCGAGAGTTATCTCGCGCGATTGCAAGCGCAGGCCGATTGGCTGACCGGCACGCTGCGCGTCGAGCAGAGCGGTGGCATCTATCGCGTGCAGGCAGGTCCTTACGCCAGTGAAACCGCGGCGCGCGAAGCAGCCGAGCGCGCCGGCCAGGTACTGGGCGCCAAGCCGGTCATCGTCACCCGTTAATCACGCTGCTCCCGGTCAGTGGTGATGTTGATGTGCCGCAGGCTGGCCTTTGATGTCGCGCACCTCGACCATCAGATCCACAGTCTCGCGCTTTTTATTTGCCAGCTTATCCGCCAACTCAAAGGTGAGTTGCAGCAGCACCTTGTCGCCGGGGTTCAGGGGTTTTTGCAGATTGGTCAGCATCACGTGATAACCACCGGACGCCAGCCGCAGGGTTTTTCCTGCTGGCATATCAATGCCGTCGACCGGAAACATTTTCATCACGCCATTTTCCATTTTCATGCTGTGCACTTCGGCGGATTTGGTCAATGGAGTACTCACGCCGATCAGGCGGGCGTTTGATTTAGCCGTGAGTTCCATGAACGCGCCAGTCGCCGTCTGACCCTGCACCGTGCCGCGAATCCACGCGTCTTTGACAGTGACGCTTTGCGCCTGCGCCTGCACTTGCGTCTGAGCCGCGCACAGCAGCGCGAGCAGTATGACGCCATAGAACTTCTGATCGAATAGAGTAGAAAACATAAAATATCCTTTTAAATCAAATACTTATAATATATTCGCCGATTGAAGCATGGCGACCTCGCCGCGTCCGACGCCAACGCGGGGAAAAAGCCAGGAGGTTCAGGCGCGCGGCGGCGCGCGCGGATTCAGCGGCTGAAGTACGGCGGGTTCGCTGACCACCAGCGGGCGGCGATCAAC
>JAYUYQ010000099.1:0-2575 GCA_043752435.1 Betaproteobacteria bacterium | reverse complement strand
GACGCGACCCTGGCCCAAGCCCAGACCGGCACGCTGCAATTCGGCGTCGGGCTGTTTCAGCCGGATAAGGAAAAAAACGACGCGACCTATCGTCCGCTCGCCGAATACCTGTCGCAGCAACTCGGCCGCAAAATCGTGCTGCGCACCGTCGACACTTGGGAAGGACTCGCGCTATCGCTGGCCAATGGTGAAACCGACATGGCGCTGATGGGACCCTGGGGCTACGTACTCGCGAACCACCAGGCGGGGGCGCAGGCCGTTTCGACCATCCTCTACGAAGGCAAGCCCGAGTATTTTGCGATCATGGTGACCCACCCGAAAAGCGGCATCAATCGCATCGAAGACCTCAAGGGCAAAACCTTTGCCTTCGGCGACAAGGGCTCGACCTCCGGCTACCTGATTCCCTTTCATCACTTTCAGCGCATGGGCATAGACCCGGAAAAATTCTTCAGCAGGGTTGTCTACACCAGACACCAGGCCATCGAAACCCAGGTCACCCGCGGCGAACTCGACGCCGGCGCGGACTACAACCGCAACCGTGACGCAATGATCGCCGAGGGGCTGATCAAGGCCGCCGACAGCAAAATCATCTGGACTTCGGCACCGCTGCCCAACGATGCCTTTGCACTCAGCGCGACGCTGGCCAAAGACCCGGCCTTCGTGGCCCGGCTGCGCAAGGCGCTGGATGCCATCGGTGGACAGCTGAAAACCAATCCGTCATTGCTGCCGGCGCGTTACACCGGCTTTGTCACCAAAGACAACGCGTTTTATGCACCAATCCGCGACGCCGGCCTCGAAACCGGAAAACTTGCACCGCAGAAACGCTAGGCATGTTGTCGCGCACAGGCGAAGATCGGGCGCTGTGGCTGTATCTTTCCGCTTACGCACTGCTGGTCATCATCATTGTTTGGCAGTTTGTCGCCGCGGGCGACTTCTCGTTGGGCCGCCGGCCCTGGGAAAACCTGCAAAAGACCGCGGCGGAGTTTTCGCAGCCGAGTTTCCTCAATCTGTGGTACGGCAATCCGCAGCTCGAATACCGTGCGGACGACGGACGGGTGCTCCGCGTCGAGGACCAGCGCGAGCGCGAAGCGCAATTCCTCGCTAGCCTTGCCCGCGCCATCTGGACCACCTTCCAGATCGCCACGCTGGGCTCCCTGCTGGCCGCCGTGCTCGCCGCGCCGTTCGGCCTGATTGCCGCCAAAAACATGGCGGTATCGCCGTGGATTGCGCGACCGGCGCGTTTGCTGCTCAGCGTATTCCGCTCGATCCACACACTGGTATTCGGCCTGATCTTCGTCGGCATCATCGGTCTGGGGCCGATGGCCGGGGTACTGGCCATTGCGGCGCATTCATTCGGCAGCTATGGCAAGCTCTATGCGGAAGCCATCGAGGCCGCGGACGCCCGGCTGATCCAGTCCGGTATTGCGCTGGGGCTGAGCCCGTTGCAAACACTGGTCCATGGACTGTCGCGCACCATGCTGCCGCGCTGGATTTCCGTGCATCTCTATATCTGGGAATTCAACGTGCGTGATTCCACTGTGCTTGGTTTGATCGGGGCCGGCGGACTGGGCCTGCTGATCTCGGAAGCCGTGTCTCTGTTCCAGTGGGGACGCCTGGCGACGATCCTGCTCGCCATCGTGGCGCTGGTCGCGGCATTCGATGCGGTGAGCCGCAGGATCCGGCATGAAATCAACCGGCCGCGGGAGACCTGAAGCATGAACCAGCCGCAACCCGGACGCAGTTGCCCGCTGCATTACCGCTACGCCCCGGCGTCACTGAACCGGCCACCGGAGATCATCGCCGATACGCTGTATGTCATCGGCGGCCTGTATGGCAATTTGCCCGCGCTGCAGGCTGTCACTGCCCTCGCTGCCGCCGAACCGGGTCCGGTGTCGCTGGCCTTCAACGGCGACTTCAACTGGTTCAACAGCGATCCAGCCGGTTTTGCCGCGATCAATGAAGGTGTTCTGGCGCACCACGCACTGCGCGGCAATGTTGAAACCGAACTGACCGGCGACGATGACGCGGCGGGCTGCGGCTGCGCTTATCCTTCCAGCGTCAGCGATGCCGAAGTCGAACGCTCCAACTCGATGCTGGCCCGGCTGCGCGCAACCTCCCGCGCCGTCCCTGCATTGCGAGAGAAACTGGCCGCGCTGCCGATGAACCTGGTCGCCGCAGTCGGGGGCTTGCGCGTCGCCATCGTGCACGGCGACTGCGAGTCGCTCGCCGGCTGGTCTTATGATGAATCCGTGCTTTGCAACGCAGCGGGTATCGCAGCCGTCGCGGCACATAGCACCGCGACGCGGGCACGCATCATCGCCAGCAGCCACACCTGCCTGCCAGTCGCGATCAAACTCGACACCGTGCAGGGCCCCTGCGCGCTGTTCAACAACGGTGCCGCCGGCATGCCCAACTACGCCGGCACAGCGTTCGGCGTGATCACCCGCATCGCCACCACACCGGCGCATTCACCCGCCGCGCTCTACGGCACCGTGATCGACGGCGTGCATATCGATGCACTGGCGGTGCACTACGACCCCATACAATGGCAGCAGGAATTCCTGGCAAACTGGCC
>JAYUYQ010000098.1:0-6772 GCA_043752435.1 Betaproteobacteria bacterium | reverse complement strand
CGTTTTGCAGGTCGCCCCAGAGGTCAAGGAGCAGGGCGTGAAATTCAGCGGATGCGGACATGAGGGTTTCGTCAGGATTGGTCGGAAAATTCTAGCTTCGCGTGCTGTATGCCGGATTCAGGCCGCTGTGCGTTCACGTCGTGCGTTCCATCACCGCAGCAAAAAAACCGTCGGTGTTGTGGATGTGCGTCCACAACTGAAGCTGTTCACCGACATCGAGGTTGATGTCCTGGCGGCGCAGCAGTTCGCCGCAATTGAGCGACTTGAACTCCGGATGCGCGTCGAGGAAGGCGCGGATGATGTCCTGGTTTTCTTCCGCGAGCAGGCTGCAGGTCGCGTAGACCAGCCGGCCGCCGGGTTTGACCAGGCGCGCCGCTGCCGTGAGGATCGCAGTTTGTTTGACCATCAGCTCGGCGACGGATTGCGGCGACTGGCGGTATTTCAGATCGGGGTTGCGGCGCAGTGTGCCGAGTCCGCTGCAGGGGGCATCGACCAGCACACGATCGATTTTGCCGGCGAGGCGTTTGACCTTGGTGTCGTTCTCATGCGCGATCACCAGCGGGTGCAGATTCGACAGGCCCGAGCGTTTCAGCCGTGGCTTCAGGTTGTCGAGCCGTTTTTGCGAAACGTCGAAGGCGTAGATCCGGCCCTGTGAATGCATCAGCGCACCCAGCATCAGCGTCTTGCCGCCGGCGCCGGCGCAGAAGTCGACTACCAGATCCGTGCGACGTGGCGCCAACAGGTAACCCAGCACCTGACTGCCTTCGTCCTGCACTTCGATGGCGCCGCTGGTGAACAGCGGGTGGCGGTTGATCGACGGCTTGCCTTTGACGCGAATGCCGATCGGCGAAAAAGGCATCGCCACCGCTTCGATGCCGCTGGCAATAAGTGCGGCGAGCACGGTGTCGCGGTTGCTGCGGATGGTGTTGACGCGCAGATCGAGCGGCGCCGGATCCTGCAGCGCGCGGCCGAGGTTGCGGATGAAGTCGTCATCGTGTTGTTCCAGCATCCGCTCGACGATCCATTGCGGCAGGTCGGCCTCGACGTTGAGCGGCAGGGCGGTCGACTGCGCACGGGTGGCGTTGAGCCACTGGATTTCGTCGCCCTTGCACAGGGGCGTCAGTTCGCGGCTGCTGAAACCGGCAATGCGCGCCAGCCACAGCAACACCAATTGCCGCGGCGTGGCTTGCGGCGCCACATGGTCAAACAATTCTTTCCGGCGCAATACGCCGAACACGGCTTCGGCAACAAAGCCGCGGTCCTGCTGGCCGAGTACATGGCGTTCACGAAAATAACGACCGAGCACTGCGTCGGCCGGATAAGTGAAGGTCAGCACGCGCGACAGCGCGGTTGTGGCGTCGGCGAGGCGCAACGCGTTGGGGACGCGTGCGGGGGATTCGGGAGTGGCGGTTTTAATTGCGGTTTTCATTGCTCGCTGACTTGTATTGCGTTAACCAGCTGTTCGCCTGACAGCTCGCCGTCGCGGTTAAAAAAACGGATGCGGATCGGCAGGTTGCGGTATTCAGTTGCCAGCCACACGGCCAGGCTTTCACGCCCGTTTTCGCGAACCTGGATCACCGGCACCGCGCTCAGCCGGCCCAGCGGCGTGTCTATGGTTTCTGCCGGCAACACATCGAAACCGGTGGTTTCCAGTTGCCGGCCGCGGGTGAACGGCAGCGTGATGCGCCCGGGTGCCGGCGGCACCAGCGCCAGCTGGTACATGAAACTGATGATGTCCTGACTGCCCGCGGGCAGCGTTACCGTGGTCTGTTGCGGCATGCGGCCCAAACGCACCTGGCCCTGTTCCCAGTTGAACACGGCTATTGACTCTTCGCTGCGGCTGCCGCGTTTAACGCTGGCCAGAAAACGTTCCGGCCGCAATCCCTGGTCGGATACTGTGCCCCGGCTCAGGTAGTGATAACGGTGTGGCCGGAACATTTCGATCAGGCCGGTGCTTTCGGACTGGCTGCCCAGCGTGTATTGCGCGCCATCAAATTCCCAGGTCTGTATCGTGCGGCCGACCGGAGTATGGTCCGGCCCCATGGTCAATAAATAGGTGATCCGGCCTTTGCGCGGGAAACTGGGCAGCGGCGGCGCTTCCGGCGTCTGAAATACCGTGGGAACCGCGCTGGCGATGACCACCGGTTCGGGCGCTGCAGATTCCACCGCAGGCAGCGGATTCTGCGCCGCAGTTATTGCGGCTTCCGGCTGCGGTGCCGTGCGCGGGGCGGAGGCAATGCGCTGCGGTTGCGGCTTTCGTTGTTCAACGGCGCGGGGCGCGGCTGCCGGTGGTGGTGGCAGCGGTTGCAGTCGTGCACTCAGCGGCGGCAGTTCGGGCACGGGTTCCGGCAGCGTCAGCCAGGAACCGGCGAGCAATGCGGCATGTGCGGCCACAGACAAAGCCGCGGCGGCGAGCAAGCGCATCGCGGGGGCGCGCTTCATCGGATTTCCAGCCGGGAGATCACCTGCTCGTAACGCTTGCCGTCGTCTTCGACGATACGCATTTTGACCGGCATCAGCCGGTGTTCGCGCGCAAGCCAGATCTCGGTCGCGGTTTCGCCGACGTTGTGTTGCTTGACCAGATGGATCACCGCGAGGCGGCCCAGCGGCGTGTCGATCGCGGTGTCGGGACCGATGGTGTAACGGTATTGGTCGAGCTTGCGGCCATTGGTCATCGCGAATGCCAGGCCCCTGAGTTTTTCCTGAGTCAGGAACAGGAACTGGTACATCACCGACAGCCGGTCCTGCGCGCCGGGAGACAGCGTCGCGGTTTCGCTGCGGCCGTCGTGCGACATGGTCAGCGTGCCCGCGGTCCAGTCGAATTCCGCATGCACGCGTCGCGCATCCCCGGTGCCGCGGGTGCCATCAAAGATTTTCGGGCGCAGGCCGTCACGGCCGACCTCGCCATTGCTGGTGACACGTCCGGGGCGGCGCTGTATCAGAGCGAACAGGCCGATGGCCTGGGTTTCGCTGACGGCCTGATAGGCGCCGTTGCTGATTTCAAAGCTTTCCTGCATCACTGCGATCGCAGCGCCGTTCATCGATAAATCGTACTGCGCCTGTACCGCTCGCGGTGCGGGCAGCGCGGCGAAGGCCGGTTGCAGCAACCCGCCGGTGAGCAACAGTGCAGTAAGTAATTTTTTATACATCGAGTTTAAGCATCGAGCGCGGGTGATAGCAGCGCATGCGCAGCAGTGCGTGCGTCACTGATGCTGACCCGGCCATCGTCGGTGAGCGTGACCCGGTCTTCGCAAAGCCAGCGCAGGGCCTGCGGATAAATGCGGTGTTCTTCCGTAAGGACTCGTTTTGCGAGCGTGCCTTCATTGTCGCCGGGCAGCACCGGCACGGCGGCCTGAATGATGATCGGGCCGTGGTCGAGAAGCGGTGTGACGAAATGCACCGTGCAACCGTGGATGCGCACGCCGGCGGCAAGCGCCTGGCGGTGGGTGTGCAGGCCGGGAAACGCCGGCAACAGCGAAGGATGGATATTGATCAGGCGGCCGCGATAACGGTTGACGAAGTCCGCAGTCAGCACGCGCATGAAACCGGCCAGCACCACGAAGTCGGGCTTTGCGGCGTCGATGGCCAGCGCCAGCGCGGCATCAAAATCAGCACGCTGCGCGTAATCACGATGATTGACGACCCTGGTGGTCACGCCGTGGCTTGCCGCGGTGTCCAGGCCCTTGGCCGCAGGATCATTGCTGATGACCGCGCAGACCTGCGCCGGCAGTCCCGCGCCGAGCAGGGCTTCCATGTTGCTGCCGCGCCCGGAAATCAGTATTGCGATGCGTTTCAGGGCCAGTCCTTTTTCTCTTTTACTTTTTTGTTTCTAAATGACGACGGTTTGCGCTTCATTGCCGCGGCGCCGGCGTACGCTGCCGATGCGCCACACCCTTTCACCGGCGCGTGTGAGGAGGGCCTGCGCGCGGGCGGCGTCTTTTTCTGCCACCACCACCACCATACCGATGCCGCAGTTGAACACGCGATGCATTTCATCATTGGCAACATTACCTTGCTGCTGCAGCCAGCGGAACAGCGGCGGCAGCGGCCAGGCATCACGGCTGATTTCCGCGGTCAGCTTGCTGCCGAGCACACGCGGCACATTGTCCAGCAGTCCGCCGCCGGTGATGTGCGCCATTCCTTTGACCGGCAAACGTTTCATCAGTTGCAGCAGCGGTTTCACATAAATCCGTGTCGGCGCCAGGATCAGATCCTTTAACGCGCGACCACCGACCTTTGCCGACAGCTTGATTCCGCGCTGTGCGATGATTTTGCGGATCAGCGAGTAACCGTTGGAATGGGCGCCGTTGCTGCCGAGGCCGATGATCACGTCGCCGGGACGGATACTGCGACCGTTGATGATGCGTTTTTTTTCAACCACGCCGACGGCGAAGCCGGCGAGGTCGTATTCACCCGGCGGGTACATGCCGGGCATTTCCGCGGTTTCGCCGCCGATCAGCGCGCAGCCGGCCATTGTGCAGCCGGCGGCGATGCCCTTGACCACGTCGGCGGCGGAATCGACATCGAGTTTGCCGCAGGCGTAGTAGTCGAGGAAAAACAGCGGCTCGGCGCCCAGCGTCAGGATGTCATTGACGCTCATCGCGACGAGATCGATGCCGATGGTGTCGTGGCGCTGCCACTCGAAGGCGAGTTTGAGCTTGGTGCCGACACCGTCGGTGCCTGAAACCAGTACCGGTTCGCGATAACCGCGCGGTACCGCGAACAGCGCGCCAAAACCGCCAATGCCCGCCATCACGCCCGGGCGCAAAGTGCGTTTGGCATGCGGCTTGATGCGGTCAACGAGCGCGTCGCCGGCATCAATGTCGACACCGGCATCGCGATAGGTCAGCGATTTTCGTGACGGGCTTGAGGGGCTTTTGCGTTTCAAGGGAGTCCTTGCGGTTTGCTGTGGCCGCCTGTGGCGGCCTGCTAAGATAGGGGTCGTTAAAGCGGGTTCGTTAAAGCGTTCGTTCAATACGTCGTCAGCAACATCCATCAGCCGATGCGAATTTTATCTTAAATGGATACTCCGGACCGCAATCAGCGGCACCTCTGGCAATCGCTGGGAGCAGCGGCATTTGCCGTCGCCGCCGTGTATCTGCTCAGTCCGATACTGACGCCGTTTCTGCTGGCTGCGATCCTCGCCTACATCTGCAATCCCCTTGTTGCCAGCATGACCCGCCGCCGGGTGCCGCGGGCGCTGGCGGCGATGCTGGTGCTGTTGTTGCTGATAACGCTATTCGTTGTGCTGCTGCTGGTGTTGCTGCCGCTGCTGATCCGCCAGATCCGGGCGATCGCTGAGCAGGCGCCGGTACATATTGACTGGCTGCGTATCGCGGTGGCGCCGCGGCTCGAGCAGATTTTCGGGGTGCAGCTCGACATCACCATGGCGCGCGACTGGATTGCCGAGCATGTGGAGGAAATTCGCGATTTTGCAATCAAACTGCTGCCGTCGCTGAAGACCGGCGGACTGGCCGTCGTCGGTTTTCTGGTCGGTCTTGTGCTGTTGCCGTTGGTGTTGTTTTATTTCCTGCGCGACTGGGATCTCATCGTGGCCGGCATCGACCGCTTGGTGCCGCGACGCATGCACGACCGGATGACCATGATTGCCCGCGAAATCGACGATGTGCTGGGCCAGTTTTTGCGCGGCCAATTGCTGGTGATGCTGGGCATGGCGATGTTCTATACCCTCGGCCTGTGGGCCGCCGGTCTGGATTTCGCGTTGTCGGTGGGCATGATTGCCGGGCTGGTGACTTTCGTGCCGTATCTGGGCGTCATCATCGGTTTAATACTGGCGACGCTGACCGGCCTGTTGCAGTTTCAGGATCCGACTCAGCTGCTGTGGGTATGGGCGGTGTTCATTGTGGCCAACGTGGCGGAGGGTTACCTGCTGGTGCCGTGGCTGGTCGGCGATCGCATCGGCCTGCATCCGGTAGCGGTGATTTTCGCGCTGCTGGCTTTTGGCACCCTGTTCGGTTTTTTTGGCGTGCTGCTGGCGCTTCCGGTCAGCGCCGCACTGCTGGTGTGGGGGCGCTACCTGCGGCGTGATTATCTGGCGAGCAGCATGTACCAGGAATGAAGCAGCTCGCACTGGAACTGGCGTCGCCGCCGGCGCCGACGCTGGACAATTTTGTGGTCGGTGAAAATGCGGAAGTCATGGCCGCGCTGCGCGCACTGGCGCAAGGCGACGAGCGCGAGCGCTTCATTTATCTGTGGGGCGGCAGCGGCAGCGGGCGCACGCATTTGCTGCGCGCGGTGATGCAGGCCTTGCATGAGTCCGGCAGGACGGTGAGCTTGCATGCCGCGCCGGGAATGCTCGGTATGGGGACCGCGGATGATGCTGTGGGTGTTGATGACGTGCAGCGCCTGGACGCCCCGGCGCAAATAGAATTATTCAATATATTCAATGAGTTGAAGGAAGTCTCCGGCGTACTCGTGGCAACCGGTGATGTGCCCCCGGCGCGGCTTCCGCTACGCCCCGACCTGCAGACGCGCCTGGCCTGGGGGTTGGTGTATGAGGTGCACGCGCTGAGCGAAGCCGATCGTCGTGCTGCGCTGCACGACTATGCCGCCGCACGCGGTTTTGAACTGCCGGCTGCGGTGGCAGATTACCTGCTCGCACGCGCGCCGCGCGACCTGAGTTCGCTGCGCGCGATGGTCGATACGCTGGATCGACTGTCGCTGGAACAGAAACGCGCAATCACGGTGCCACTGGCCCGCGAACTGCTGCAGGCCGTGCCGCCTGAAAACTGAAATCACGAATCACCTGAAC
>JAYUYQ010000097.1:0-15999 GCA_043752435.1 Betaproteobacteria bacterium | reverse complement strand
GCATCAAGCGCGCGATGATTGAAGACCTGATCATGGAATTCGAGGAGTCGGCGCCTGAAGCCGCGGCCGGCCTGAACCGGTTGGGTGCGGTGCAGCGTCCGCTGGAGGACGCGCTGGTGCCGATCATGGCGGGACTGATCCGGCTGACGGGTTGGATGGACGCCGCATGACAGCGCTGGCCGAGGCCTGAATCTAAAGCAGGACCAGTCTTGCTATTTTAGGAAAATCTAATATATAGTCAGTCCAAACAGTGGTTATCGATGTCTATCTAGAGCTATCGGTGAGGAGCTATGGCAAAAAAACTGGTGATCGTGATGGCCAATTCCGACCCGCGCAACGGGGAGGAGCTTGGGGCACCCATTTTCCAGGCTTCCGTCGCCGCTGCAATGGACTACGAAGTCGATGTGATCTGCACCGCTACCGCCGGCAGGCTCATGAAAAAGGGCGTTGCGGAAAAACTCTACGTCAAGGAAGGCTCGCCCAAAACCGTCTATGACTTTATCAAGGATGCGCACGAGGCTGGGGTGAAGTTCTACACCTGCTCGCCGAATCTGGATCTGTTCGACATGAAGGAAGAAGATCTCATCCCGGAATGCGCGGGTATCGTCGGCGGTGCGCACCTCATCGAAACGGTCATGGAAGAAGACTGCAAGGTCCTGACGTATTAACAACCTCCTGACCAGCAAGCATGTCCACTACAACCACCCGCGTTCAGGAACACATCGGCGATCCGGTATCCGACAAGCCGCAGGTATCGCGCCCGCAGCTCGAGGAAATATTCAAGGACATTCAGGCCGACCTGCGTTACGACCACGAACTTCACGGATGCCTGAACTGCGGCATCTGCACTGCAACCTGTCCGGCGGCGCATTACTACGATTTCAGCCCGCGCGAGATCGTGCAGTTGCTGTGGACGGAAAATCTCGAAGGTATTTATGACGCGATGCAGGAAAAAATCTGGGCGTGCGCTCAGTGCTACACCTGTGCTGCGCGCTGCCCGTTCGGCAATTCTCCCGGCGGGCTGATCATGCTGATGCGCGAAACCGCGATCAAGCACGAAATGGAATCGGCGAAAAGCGTGCTGCGTCCGTTCAGCCGCGTGATGCTGAAACTGGTCTCTACCGGCAATCAGCTCGCGCCCGACATGATCAACGCCGAGCATTTCGCCGACTGGGGGCCGAATATCTCGAAGATCGATGCGCCGCTGAAGCTGTTACGCAGGGCAATCCCGATGCCGACGCTCAACACCACGGCCACGGCGTGGGAAGTCAATTTGAAGACCTCGGTGGAGCTCTACACCATCTGGGAAGAAACCGGCGTGCTCAAGCAGCTGGAAGGCATCGATCAGAACCTGTTCGATGTAATCGCCGATTTCATGGACGAAAAACGCGAGGACTGGAAAGATTTCCTTGCCGAACAGGAAGATGAGAAGGCCGATTGATTCGAGGAGACGAGCATGACTACCATCAAGTCTGACAGCGCAGGCACTCCTATGAGTGCCGAACGGTTTACCGGCCATGGTTCGGAGTGGCGTGATGCCAAACTCTCGCCGCATGACGCCAGCATTGCGACATCGTGGGTCGAGCAAAAGGTCGACCGCCGCTCGATGCTCACCGGCAAGGATCGCGTTGAAGATGTGCGCGACGCCATGTGGCAGCTCGAAAAAGAAGGCGAGATCGTTGTCCATCGCGTCTCCGATGAACATCAGCCCGTCATGGTCAAGACGCTCTATGGCTGGGACAAGAAGATTCCGACACAGCGGCTGTGGCACCACAAGTCGTGCGGTCAGTGCGGCAACATTCCGGGTTATCCCGCGTCGCTGCTGTGGCTGATGAATAAACTCGACGTCGAATATCTCGATGAAACCGATCAGACCTCCTGCACCGCGTGGAACTACCATGGATCGGGCATCGGCAATCTCGAAAGCCTTGCAGCGGTGTTTTTGCGCAACTTTCATCAGGCGTATGTCGCGGCGCGCGCGCAGGGATTGCCGGACAGCTACTACTATCCGCTGGTGCACTGCGGTACGTCATTCGGCAACTACAAGGAAGTACGCGGCTATCTGATTCATTCGGCAACGCTGCGCGAGAAAGTGCGCGCCATCCTCGGCAAACTGGGGCGGCTGGTTGACGGCAAGCTGCTGATTCCCGAGGAGGTCGTGCATTATTCGGAGTGGCTGCATGTGATGCGCGAACGCATCAACGCCATGCGCGAAATTGATTGCAGTGAAATCCGCGCCACCATCCATCCGGCGTGCCATGTTTACAAAATGGTGCCGGAAGACGCAATCTACGACGACAGTATTCTCGGCGGCAACCGGCTGGCCGTATCAACCGGCATCATGCAAACGTTGGGCGCGCAGGTGATTGATTACAAAACCTGGTATGACTGCTGCGGCTTCGGCTTCCGGCACATCATCTCCGAGCGCGAGTTCACGCGCTCTTTTGCCATCGACCGTAAAGTGCGCGTTGCCGTCGAAGAAGCGCACGCCGACGTGATGATCGGCCACGATACCGGCTGCATCACCACGCTCGACAAGAATCAATGGATCGCCAAGGCGGCGGGCAAGCCGGTGGAATTGGCGATACTCGCCGATTGCCAGTTTGCCGCGCTGGTGTGCGGCGCCCATCCGTACAAGATCGTGCAGTCGCACTGGCATGCCTCACCCACTGAACACTTGATGGAAAAGCTGGGCATAGACTGGCAGGCGAAAAAGGCCGAATTTGTGGCCTATCTCGAAGAAGTCAAAGCCGGCAAGCAGGAAAATCTTTATGACCCGCGGCGCATGATTACCTCCGGCCCCGGCTTCAAACCCTTCAAACCATTACCCGCGGCGATTCCGGCTGCGAATCGCCCATGAACAACAAGCCGGTACTGATCGTTGGCGGCGGCCCTGCGGGCCTGGCCGCTGCCCATGCCCTGGCCAGTGTCGGCCAACGGGCGGTGTTGGTGGAGAAGGAAAAACGCCTGGGCGGCGCTCCCATACTCAGCGGCTATGCCAAGCTGGTGCCGTCCGGGGAGTGGGCCAGGGACGCCATCGGTGCGATGGTGAGCCGGGTGGAAAACAACCCGCTGATCAGCGTCCAGACGGCGGCTTCGGTTGCTGCATTCAGTGGCACCCCAGGTGCATTTCATGCCACCTTGTCCAACGGCCAGAGCGTCGAAGCCGGTGCCGCTGTACTCTGCACAGGGTTTACCCACTTCGACTCCGTGAACAAACCGGAATGGGGTTTCGGCACCTATCCCGACGTGGTGACTACCGCGCAAGTGGAACAGATGATTTCCAGCGGTCAAGGTGTGCGTTGTCCCTCTGACGGGCGCAAACCAGAGCGCGTGGCGATCCTGCTGTGCGTCGGCTCCCGCGACCGCCAGATCGGCCGCGAGTGGTGTTCCAAAATATGTTGCACTGTATCCAGCAACATCGCGATGGAGATTCGCGAAGAACTGCCGGACACCCATGTCTACATTTACTACATGGATATCCGCACGTTCGGCTTGTACGAGACCAAGTATTACTGGCGCAGTCAGGAAGAATTCAAGGTCAAATACATCAAGTCGCGTATTGCCGAAGTCACATCCGACGGCAAACGGTTGATCGTCAAGGGCGAAGACACCCTGGTCAAGCGCCCGATCACCATACCGTTTGACCTGGTGGTGCATGCGATCGGCATGGATCCGAACGTGGATAACAAATCTCTTGCGGCCACCTTCGGCGTTGCGCTTGAGCCGAACGGGTTCATCGACAAGGGCAGTTCGTACGGCAATCTCGGCGAAACGAACCGTCCCGGCATTTTCGTGGCGGGCGCCGCTGCCGGACCGGAAACCATCGACGACTCCATTGCGCAGGCGAAAGCAGCGGCAATGGCGGCTTTTGCCCTGGTGCATCAGCAGTCGGCGCAAACTGCGGCAGCCTGAGCCGATTCAAAATCTTGAGCGACGCGGCATCATGACCGGTATCAAGGCAGTACAGGCGACACGGCATGCCGGGGTGGAGACTCCGCGGCTCGAACTGAGCGGCCCCAAGCTTGCCCTGACGTTCGAACGACTGGCGAACGGCCTGGAGGAGTGCGGCGGTATCGAGCGGCATGTCGATGCACTCAAAGCAAAATCGTTGCTGTTCAGCCGCACATTCCTGGACGCTGAAGCGCGTGAACTGGATCTCAAGTCGTTTAAGGCGCTGTGTGCGCTGATTTCCACGGTACGCCGGCGCGTGACGCCCTATCTAGAGCCGCAGCGCTTCGGTGTGCTGCGTACCGCGATAGCGGGCCTGCTTGATGGCCGTGGCGATACGACTAATACGGACAGCCGCATGGCGGCGTTCCGTGGCGCTTTTCCCGAGGATCGGGAGCACCGCTGGGTGAATGATCTGGCAGCGGAAATTCTGCACAATCTCGATCCCGAGCGCTATCCGATGATGCTGCGCTGGGTGTGGGATGCCAAATCCAATACCGGTGTAATCCGCGAAATCTGGCATGCCGAAAACGGCGCCGATGTCGATCAGATCGAAATCAATGTGCCATCAAGCTACGGTACTTATCTGGTGCTGCGCGAGGAGCTGTCACAGTTTCTTGCCGAAAATGGCGTATTTCGTGATGTGATCTGGTATGTGGATTTGCTCACCGCGCAAATCTACGCTGATTATGTAGGCGAGCAGGGCGGTGTTTACCTGCGAGCGGATTTTTCCCGGCCTGAAGACCCACTGATGCATCTGCGACGGCTGCTCGGCCTGGATGGCATCGGACCGAATGGACACACCCGCCTCAAATCCACCGACGGCAATGCATTTGTCGTTGAGGAGGAAGCAGTTCCACGGATTGAACAGCACGAATGACCCGCGCGCAGTTGCCGGTACAAGAACATCATCATGCCTATACATGAAAAAAACCTGATACGACCCGAGAATCTCAAGACGCATGAGAATCTGACCATCGACGGCGTGAACGTCTCCGGGCACTGGAGTACTTTCATCACGTCGCGCGTCATCACCGACTACAACGAGAAAATTGAAGAAGAGATATCGGCGCTGCCCGGCGGCGAGCATATCAACCGCTGCTGGCAATGCGGATCGTGCACCAATTCATGCACCGTCCACGCGGTCAATCCGGATTTCAATCCGCGCTACTGGATATATCTCATCCGCACGGGCATGGAAGCGGAACTGCTGCGCGACAAGGACATCATCTGGCAGTGCGTATCGTGCAACAAATGCACCTACGCCTGTCCGCGCGATGTTTTTCCGGAAGGCGTGATGAAGGCCACTGCGCACTGGCTGGAACTGCAGGGTCACACCCCCAAATCGAAATCCACGATCTTCGACGAGGAGTTTACGGAACAGGTCGTCGCTACCGGCAAGATCGAGGAGGGTCGCATCATCCGCAATTTCTTTGCCAAGACCAGGCAGCCTTTGTTACAGGAATGGCTGGTTGAAATGGCGATGCGTATTGGGCGCCGCCTGCCGGTCAGGCTGGGATTTCTGATGGGTCTTTCGGCCGTGTTTCGCCCGCGCACGCGCGGATGGGACAAGGCGCGCGACGCGATCACCGAGTACGTGCATGAGCAGGAAACGCAGCAACACCGGGCACTGGGCCTGAAGGATAAATAGGAAAGCAACATGAAAACTGAATATAAACGCGTCGCTTACTACCCCGGCTGTGCGCTGGAGGGTACCGGACACGCCTATAACCAGTCCACCAAGGAAGTCGGCAAGGCGCTGGGGCTGGAACTGGATGAGGTGAAGAACTGGAACTGCTGCGGCGCGATGGAAGTGAAGAACGTTGATCCCAAGGTGCAGACATATTTGTCATCGCGGGTGATGTCGATTGCCGCCAACGAAATGGGTGCAAAGGTAGTGATGGCGCCATGCAACGGCTGCTATCACAATCTTAAAAAGGCGGAATACGATCTCTCTCACGATGAAACCTCGCGGCAGGTGGTGGATCGCATTTCGCAGAAAGCAGGGCACGAGACGTATCAGGCGGGGCAGATTGAAACCATCCATGCGCTGGACTGGATCAAGCAGGGTATCGGCGAGGAGGAGTTGAAGAAGCGTGTGAAAAATTCGCTGCAGGGACTGAAAGTAGCGAACTACTACGGCTGCATGTACACACGACCGCGGCATATTTTTCCGGAGAAAGATCAGGGTAGTGCCAGTGAATCCACGTCCAAGCCGCATTTCATGGACGATCTGCTTGCGGCGGCAGGCGCGGAGAATGTGGATTTCCCTTTGAAAACAGCGTGTTGCGGCGGTGCGCACGTGCTGTCTGACAGCGATACGTCCACCAAGCTGGTGCTCAACATCCTGCAGGCTGCGGAACTGGCCGGCGCCGATGTGATTGCTACCGAATGCCCGACCTGCCATTCGGGGTTGGAAATGCATCAGGTGCGCGCCGAGAAGGTGCTGGGCAAGAAAACGCACGTCAAGATGATGTATTTCACGCAATTGCTGGGCATCGCGCTCGGCGTTTCACCGCGCAAGCTGAGTGTGCATGAGAATGCCTCTGATCCGCTGGCACTGCTCAAGAGCAGGGGATTGGCATGATCACGTTTGCCGGGATCGAAGCGGAAATCGACGCCTGCAGCGGTGACGTTGCGGATGGCGCGCGACTGCTGGCGCTTTCCGAACAAGTGCTGGAACTATGGATCACCGCGCGTGGCGACACGCCTACCCGTGAAACCCGCGAAGGATTCCGGTTGCTGGCTTTGCACCGGCAGGGTGCACAGGATCTGCCCAGTTTCAACGCCTGCCGCGAGACTTGCCGGGAAATCGCGTACCATTATAATTTGATTGAAGTTTCACATGATGTGGCTCTGAACACACGCAATGCACGCATGATGGCGTTGGTCGCCAGGCATCTGCTGTTGTTCGTCAGCGGCAAGATGCAGTCGGAAAAATTGGGGGAGTTTTGCTGTGCTTCACGGCCGTTGCGTCAAGACGAAGTCACACCGTAACAGTAAAAGGACATAAGCCATGCCAGACGTACGCGGATGCCACCTGCCGGAAGACCGTTTATATGACGTCGCAAATCATATTTGGCTCAAAGAGATGGATGACGGCAACATCAAGATCGGCATGACGACCGTGGCCACCGCCATGTCCGGACTACTGGTCGCGTTTACCCCGAAAAAGGCCGGTCGTTCAGTGGAACCCGGAAAAACTTGCGCCACGGTCGAGTCCGGCAAGTGGGTCGGCCCTGCGAAATCGGCGGTGGGCGGCGAAGTGGCGGCTGTCAACACCGAGTTGGTCGAAAAGCCGTCGATGGCCAATTCGGATCCGTACGAAGCCGGCTGGATGGTGATCCTCAAGCCCAGGGATTGGGCGGCAGTGAAACCGACGCTGACGCCGGGCGCGGAAGTGGGGCCCAAATACGAAGCGAAAATGGCGGCGGATGGATTTGCCGGATGCGCACCCTGAACCAAAAATTCATAAGAATGCCGTGAACATGAAATCAGCCACTTCAGAAAAAATTCACCTGCCGGATCTGGACATGTCCGAAATCCGCGCCAATGCGCAGCGCGCCGCCAATTTGCTCAAGTCCATGGGTAATCCCGCACGGCTGATGGTGCTGTGTCAGCTCACCGAAGGAGAAAAATCGGTCGGCGAGCTGGAGCGTGCCGTGCCCATGAGTCAGTCCGCACTGTCCCAGCATTTGGCGCTGTTGCGCATGCGCAAACTGGTCAAGACCAGGCGCTCAGGGCAGTCAATCTACTATTCCCTGGCCGGCATCGAAGCTTCATCGATACTGGCGACACTGTATGGTTTGTTCTGCGCCAAGCCGTCCGCAGCGCCGCAGCGCCGCAAGCTCACGGGCCAGTCGGCCTGATACGGTTTTTGATCACGAACACCTGCGCAAATTCAGGATACGGGCTTGGGTACCGGAGTGGACAGGCACCCCATCAGACGTTCCATGCGCACACGATGCAGAATCAGCCACGCCTGCTCAATATGCGCTTCCTGCTCCGCACCGCCAGTACCTGTTGCATAGGTGTACACCGCATCGGCCAGTATTTCCAGGGGCTCTCGAATTTCATTCGTGCGCAGATCCCCTGCTGTCCAACCGAGCACGAGCGCTGCCTTCCTGAACGCGGTCGCATCCGCAGCGTCGCGGGCAAGGTCGCGCATTCTGGCGAGTCTGGCGATATCCTCGCGCAGGAGGTGGCTCTGGAAGTAGCTTTGCTCCGTTTCCAGTTTTCGCTCAAGTTTCCCGATCAGTCGCATGGCACTGCTCCGCTGTGGCATGGCCGGATTTTACCTTTGCTGCTTCGGGCATGATACTGCGGTGATCGTGTGCCCGATATCAACTCTTATCCAGATACTCCGGCGAGCGCCAATTACCGCGATCCGCTGGCGCTGATCGACTGGCCGCAGCTGGGTGCGCAGGGTGCCTGGCTGCCGGCATCGGCATTGTCGCTGCATGGTCTGCCCGAATTCGCTGCCATCGGCGACGATGTAAAGCACAGGCTCTCGCGCTACGAATTTATCAACGTCATGTATTGCGGAATCTGGCTGGAGAGCATTTTTCTGCAACGGGTATCGCGGTTGTTGCATCCCGACATGCCGCGCACGGAGAGCGCACATCTGCTGCGCGAGCTGCGCGAGGAAACCGGACACAGTCTGATGTTTCTGCGGGCGATAGACGCAGCGGGAGTCGAATTGCCGCAGGGCAGCTGGCGGGCGCCGCGCGCGGCCGCCGCGCTCGGACGTTTTGCGCCGGCAGGTGGCACACTGTTCTGGCTGGCGATGCTGATCGGTGAGCACGTATCGGACAGTTTGAACCGCCACGTTTGCGAAACGGCGGTCGATGTGAATACCGCAGTCCGGCAAATCTGCATGCTGCATGTGGCGGACGAAGCACGGCATATCAGTCATGCCCGCGGCATGCTGGGCGCGGCACTGTGTGCCGGCGGCCCGGTGCAGCGTGCTCTTTTTTCGGCCGCAGCACGCGTGTTGCTGCGGCAGATGACCGCGGTGTTCTACTATCCGCCGGCCGGCTTCTATGCGCTTGCCGGACTGCCTGGCGGAACCGATTGGCGGGCAGCGGCGCTGCGCAATCCGGCACGCCGGCAATTCGTCGCGCAACGCCTGGCGCCGACGCTGCAATTGCTGCAGTCATTCGATCTGGATGTCAGAAGTTCTTAAAAAATATAATAAAAACAGGTAGTTATATCATTTTACCCCAGTGTGTCGGCCAGGATTGCACTGGTGTCATGGCGGTTAAACCAACCCAGCCCGGTGCCCGCGCGCCGGCAATCCAGGGTGAGGTTACAGTTCAGCCCCTCCAGCCATGCCGGCTCACCGCCCCAGCCAGTAGCCCGCCACAGGACGTGCAGTCCGGCGCGGGCCAGGGCGGGTGGCAGCGGCAGCGCAAAGCGGTGACGGCGCCGGATGAGTTCGCAATAACTGAAACTGTCGTCAGCCGCCAGATTGAACGGCCCGCTCACATCGTGCCTGATGGCCAGCAGCACCGCTTGCGCAACATCGTTCTCGTGTACACATTGCAATCGCGAATACGGCCGCGGCAGCGCCGGATACAAGGGCAGATTGAGTAACTGCAACAACAACGGTTGCGCGTTTTTACCGAGAATGACATGCGGGCGCAGACGTACGCATTCGGGAATCTGCACCTCCAGCAGGCGTTCGAGTTGCGCCTTGTGTGCGCCATAAAGAAAACCGTGCAACGGTGCATATGGCGCTGCTTCAGTAACATTCACTCCCTCGCCATACACCGCAGCGCTTGATAAATGAACGATCCGCTTAACGCCCGCATCGCGTGCGGCCAGCAACAGCCGGTGGCTGCCGCGGACGTTGATATCCGCCATCTCCGGCTCGCTCATGCGCCCCCGCAGCACCACAAAAGCGAGATGTACGAGTGCGTCATGCTCCGGGAGCAATTCCGTCAGGCGCTGCTCGCGGATGTCGCAGGTTATCGCATGAAATTTTTCATGCGCAAAGTGCGGAAATGCTATGTCCACGCCGGTGACACGGGTGATGGAGTCATCCGCGCACAACACCGGCAGCAATGCCCGCGCAAGATGCGAACTGGAGCCGGTGACAAGCACGTTCACGGCGTCAACCGTGCGTCGCAAATGCCGGCATGACCTCGTGCGCGAACAATGTCAGCGATTCGCGCGTAACCTCGGGCTCAACCGCACCGGCGCCAAAGGCGCACAGCAGATGGGTGACACCGGCGTCGGCATACTTGACCAGCTTGGCACGTACTTCTTTTGGATCTCCTACCACGGTCATGCCAAAAGTATCGGCAAGATTGAAACTTGCGCCAAGTTTCATCAGCGCACGAAAGCGTCCGAGTTCGTGCAGATGCTCGTACCCGGGATAAAGTTTTTCGAGTACGGGCAACACCACGTTGTAGAGTTCGCGGTAAAACCAGGTAAAAGCCTCCTTGGCGATGCGGTGTGCACGTTGGCTATCGGCCAGACACAGCACGCCGATGGTCATGCCGGCGCGCGGTGCATCCGCGCTGCGCCACGCCGTTCGGTAACGTTCGATATCGTGCTTCACCATGAACCAGGGTTTAAACGGTCCGGCGAGTACGCCCAATGCGCGCGTTGCGGCCCACTCAAAAGTCTGAGGGCTGACAGCCGCTGTCCACAGCGGCGGATGCGGACGCTGCACCACGTGCGGTACGATGTCGAGCGCCTCAATGTGATAGCGCTGTCCGTGATGATTGACCGGTTTGCATGTGAAGCTCTGCATCAGGATATCCAGACTCTCTTCGGTGATCTCCCTGCTGGCGGCCATATTCACGTCGAACACGGCACACTCGCGCGGTGAAAATCCACGGCCAATGCCGATTTCCAGCCGACCCCCGCACAGTGCGTCCAGCGTGGCGACGCGCTCGGCGACATGCACGGGGTGATGCAGAGGCAGTGGAATGATCGCATGTCCCAGCCGGATGTTGCTGGTTCGTGCAGCCGCCGCGGCCAGCAATAATTCAGGCTTTGAGGCGTGCGAATACCCGCGCAGAAAGTGATGTTCAGTGAGCCACACGCAGCCATAATCCAGACGGTCAGCGAGTTCGATCTGCGTCAGCAATTCGGCGTAGAGCTCCGCTTCTGAAAGACGAAGCCACGGGGGTATTGCCGCTTCGTAAAACAGATCAAATCTCATGGGTGGCTGTGGCGATAGCGGAATCGGATGGGGTGCTTCATGATGCCAGCCCGTGACCGTATGATCCAGCGTTAACTATGCCGGCGGCAGCGCACCGAGCAGTGCGCGTATTATCTCCATCAATTCCCGTGTGGAAAAAGGCTTGGTCAGGTAGGCATCTGACCCCAGCGCCATGCCGCGGGCGATCTCGGCCTCGCGGCCGCGGGCGGTGAGCAGCATGATCCGGGTGTCGTGCAGTGCGGGATTTTCGCGGATCAGCCGGCACAGCTCGAAACCGTCGATCAGCGGCAGCATCACATCAAGCAATACCAAGTCTGGTTTTTGTTGCCCGAGTATTTGCAGCGCCACAGCACCGTCACGTGCGGTGCTTACTGCGTAACCTTCCTTATCAAGCAGGAATTCCAGCGAAAGAAGGATGCTTTCTTCGTCCTCGACGATCAATACACGGGATGGCGTGATATTCATGCGGCGAGGAAGTTGGCGTTGCCGCGCGGCAGTGGCAGAGTGAATGAGAACTTCGAACCCTGGCCCGGCACGCTGGTGACCCACAGCCGGCCGCCGAAGTGATGAATGATCTCTCGCGAGATAGCGAGGCCGAGGCCGCTGCCGCGTGGTTTGCCCGATGGAGTATCGCTGACCTGGCGGAATTTCTCGAAAATCACAGTCTGGTCGGCGGCACTGATGCCGATCCCGTTGTCGGTGATTTCGACGCGCAGTGCAGCGGACTCAGCGATCAGCGCAACGCTGACTCGGCTCTCCGGTTTGTCGCAGAAATTGGCGGCGTTGGACAGCAGGTTCAACATGACCTGGGTGACGCGGTCGCGGTCGGCCATGACGAGAGGCAGATATTCAGGCACCCGGGTGTTGAGGTTAATGTGTCGTTCCTTGTAGATCTGGCTCAGCGCGGCTACTGCATCTTCCAGAACCTCGCGCATGTCAACTTCACTGGGGTGCCAATCGGCCGCGCCGGATTCAAGTTTGGCGAGGTCGAGCACCTGGTTGATCAGCCGCGTCAGGCGTTCTGATTCGCGGGTGATAATGCCGAGAAACTTGCCGCGTTGCTCTGGATCGAGTTGCGGATTGTCGTTGAGAATTTCAGAAAACGCACGGATCGAGGTCAGCGGCGTACGCAATTCGTGCGTCACGGTGGAGATGAAATCGTCCTTCAGCCGGTCGAGTTCCTGCAGCCGCTGGTTGGCGCCGCGCAGTTGATTGGTAGCGGCTTCGAGTTCACGCGATTTCTGTTCCAGTTGCCGGCTGTAGGCGAGCGCCTGCGAGGCTTCATCGATGATGGCCATGACCTCATTGAGAGCCAGCGGTTCCTCGACCACGACCGAGGCCACCATGTCACGGGCCGAGGCGCTGCCGATGGCGCCGGCGATCTGTGACTCGACGTAATGCACCAGCACCGCATTCGCGGTGACCTGTTCAATGCCGGGGATGCCCTGGCTGCGGGCGTAGGCGGCGAAGGCTTCGTTGGCGCGTTCCGGGCCGATGAAGCGGCTGAGCAGCGTCTGC
Organism: Betaproteobacteria bacterium; assembly: GCA_043752435.1. Classification (GTDB taxonomy): domain Bacteria; phylum Pseudomonadota; class Gammaproteobacteria; order Burkholderiales; family SG8-41. The sequence continues at coordinate 3,356 of JAYUYQ010000097.1, read as the reverse complement.
AGGTCGGCGACAGTGGCGCTGCCGCGCCAGAAGCGCGAACCGCTGCCGGGTGCGACATGACGGAATACGTCAACGAACAGGTTGGCCTGACTATGTTCGGCTGCAGTCGGCTGGCGCAAAAGGGAGAATCCGACGTAACAGCCTACATTGACGATCATGCTCCAGAACAGACAATGGCTGATGTCGTCGAGGCCAGTGAGCCCGAACAGCTGCTGTGGTTTCAGCAGGTCGAAACCCATGATGCCTTCGGTGAGGAAGGTGATCGGCAGCCAGCCCGATTTGGCGAAGGAAGGCAGCAGCAGTGAATACAGCCAGACCAGGAAACCTGCACTAAGTCCGCTCAGGGCGCCGAGCCGGGTGCCGCCTTTCCAGAACAGGCCACCGATCATCGCCGGTGCGAACTGGGCGACGGCGGTAAACGAGATCAAGCCGATCGACACCAGCGCATAGGCTTCGCCGGCGAGATAGAAATAACCGTAACCCAGCACCAGCACCACGACGATGGCGCTGCGGCGGATGCCGAGCAGCAGGCTGGAGAGGTCGCGGCTTTCGGTCAGGCGCAGGAATTTCCAGCGCAGCAGGATCGGCATCACCAGGTCGTTGCAGACCATGGTTGACAGCGCGATGGTTTCGACAATGACCATGCCGGTGGCGGCGGACAACCCGCCGACAAAGGCGAGCAGCGCCAGCCAGGTTTTTTGTTCCGACATCGGCAGCGTCAGTACGAAGGTATCGGCGTCGACGCTGCCCGCGGGGAAATGCATCAGTCCGCCCAGCGCGATCGGCAATACAAAAATATTGATTGCGAAGAGGTATAGCGGGAACAGCCAGATGGCCTTGTTCAGGTGACGTTCGTTGACGTTTTCAACGACCGCGACCTGGAATTGGCGCGGCAGCAGGATGATAGCCAGCATCGACAGCACAGTCAGCGACGCCCATGTGGTGTAGTTGCCGGCGGCTCCGCCCTGCACCAGCAATGCGTTCAATTCGGGCACCGCGGCTGCTTTGGCAAATACGTCGGCGAAGCCGTCGAACATGCCGTAGGTCACGAACACGCCGACGGCGATGAAGGCGACCAGCTTGACTATGGACTCAAAAGCAATGGCTGCGACCAGGCCTTCGTGGCGCTCGGTGGCGTCAAGGTGGCGGGTGCCGAAAAGAATGGTGAATGCCGCCAGCAACATCGCAATGTAAAACGTGTTGTCCTGGAGGAAAGGCAGCGAGGCGGTGGAGGCCACGGCATTTGGGTACTGCAGCATGGTTGAAAAACTGGCCGAGATCGCTTTCAGCTGCAACGCGATGTAGGGCACGATGCCGAGCACGGCGATGATGGTGACCAGGCCGCCGAGCAGGTGGCTTTTGCCGTAACGCGAGGCGATGAAATCGGCGATAGAGGTAATGCGGTTTGCCTTGCTGATGCGGATCATTTTCAGCAGCACGTACCACCACAGCGCGGCCATCAGAGTTGGTCCGAGGTAAATTGGCAGGAAACCGATGCCGCTGGTTGCGGCGCGGCCGACGCTGCCATAGAAGGTCCATGACGTGCAGTAGACTGCCAGTGACAGCGTGTAGATATACGGGTTGGCAATGATGCTGCGCCCGGCATCGGCGCGTTTGTCGCCATAATAGGCAATCGCAAACAGCATCCCGACGTAGGCGAAGGACAGGACAACGATCAGCGCGCCGGAGAGCATGGAGCTATTGTTCTTTGCGTTCGATAATCAAGGCCATCAGGGCGATGATGGCGATCCACGCCGCAAATATATAGAAATAAATCAGAGGGATTCCCCAGATACGTGCGTTTCCGGCGAACAGTGCCAGCAGCGGGAAATTGAACAGCAGGCAGCCGAGCAGGAACAGCGCCACCAGGCGTTGTCCTTTGAGAGTGGGGCCGATCATGGCCGCGTTGGCCGGTTCACGCCGTTCGCGTCAGCTTATTTCGGTGTTTGCTTCAACTGGTCGAGGATCGCCGGATTTTCCAGCGTCGACACGTCCTGCACGATGTCCTCGCCCTTGGCGATTGAGCGCAGCAGGCGGCGCATGATTTTGCCGGAACGGGTTTTGGGCAGGTTGTCACCGAAGCGGATGTCCCGCGGCTTGGCGATCGGACCGATTTCCTTGGCTACCCAGTCTTGCAGCTCCTTGATGATTTTCTTTGCGGCTTCTCCTTCAGGGCGCGCCTGTTTAAGCACGACGAAGGCGACCACGGCTTCCCCGGTCAGTTCGTCGGGACGGCCAACGACTGCAGCTTCGGCGACCAGCGCCGTATTGGCGACCAGAGCCGATTCGATTTCCATGGTGCCAAGGCGGTGGCCGGAGACGTTCAGCACATCGTCGATGCGCCCCATGATGCGAATGTAGCCATCCTCGTCGTAGGTCGCGCCATCACCGGCGAGGTAATACTTGCCCTGGAAATCTTCAGGAAAATAAGTTTTCTTGAAACGCTCCGGGTCTCCCCAGATGGTGCGCAGCATCGACGGCCAGGGTTTTTTAATGACCAGAATGCCGCCTTTGCCGCGGCCCACCGAATGTCCGGTTTCATCAACGATGTCGGCGATGATGCCGGGCAGCGGCAGTGTGGCTGAACCCGGTTTGGTTGGCGTGGCACCGGGCAGTGGCGTGATCATGTGGCCGCCGGTCTCCGTTTGCCACCAGGTATCGACGATGGGGCAGCGGGAGCCGCCGACGGTGTTGTAGTACCACATCCACGCTTCGGGGTTAATCGGCTCTCCCACTGATCCGAGCAATCGCAGCGACGACAAGTCGTACTTGTCGGGAGCGAAATCGGGGGTGGTGGCTGCGGCCTTAATGAGCGAGCGAATCGCCGTTGGCGCGGTATAGAAAATGCTGCATTTGTGACGCTGAATCATCTCCCAAAAACGACCTGCGTTCGGAAACGTCGGCACCCCTTCAAAGATAATTTGCGTCGCGCCCACCGCAAGCGGGCCGTACGCGACGTAGGTGTGACCCGTCACCCAACCGACGTCCGCCGTACACCAGAACACGTCGCTGGTCTTAATGTCAAATGTCCATTTCATCGTGAGCATGGCGTGCAATAAATAGCCGCCCGTCGAATGCTGCACGCCCTTCGGCTTCCCGGTAGAGCCGGAGGTGTAGAGCACAAACAGCGGATGCTCAGCGCTGACCATTTCTGGCGCGCATTCGTCAGATGATCCGCCCTCGACTTTTGACCATTCGATATCACGCGCTGCAGCGGCCACTTTGCCACCTGTGCGGCGATAAACGACGGTGTGTCGCACGGCGTCACAGCCGCCCATTGCGTACGCTTCATCTACCGCTGGTTTCAGCGAGATGGCCCTGCCGCCGCGCATTTGCTCGTCCGCTGCAATGACCAA
>JAYUYQ010000096.1:0-34633 GCA_043752435.1 Betaproteobacteria bacterium | reverse complement strand
GTGACGGCGGATTGATTTCATAAAAAATGAAAAAAGAAGTTCCCGTAGAAAAACTCGAATTCGGCGTTTTTGTCTCCGAACTCGATCGCCCGTGGACGGAAACCCCGTTCATGTACCAGGGGTTCGTGCTCAACAACGACAAGCAGCTCGAAGCCCTGAAAAAGTACTGCAAAAAAGTCATCATCGACCTCGATAAGGGACCGGACCTTCCTGACCGTAACGAATTGCTGACCAGCCGTATGGGTGAAGGCGCGCGGCCCAAGGTGGCGCTGCCGCTGGGTCCCAGTGTACTGACAACGATCAAGAACAAGGTTGTCTACAAGGAAAAAGCGACCGTCGACGAAGAGTTGCCGGTGGCGCGAACGGTCCAGCAGAAAACCGAAGTGGTGTTGAAAGACATCATGGGCACGGTCCATGCAGGCAAGGCGCTGGATGCACCGCGGGTGCGGGAGGCGGTGACCAGCATGACTGACAGCGTCGTGCGCAACCCCGACGCGATGATGTTGCTGGCCAAGTTGAAGGCGAAAGGCGGGCATACCCTCGACCGCGCGTTCGGTGTGTCCATTTACATGCTGACCTTTGGCCGCTTTCTGCAGCTTCCGCGCGAACAACTCGATCTCCTCGGCATGCTCGGTCTGTTGCAGGACGTCGGCATGACCGTCGTGCCCGAGGAAGTGGTCGCGAAAAAAGAGCCGCTGTCGAAGGTCGAGCTGATGGTCTGCCGCAGCCATGTGGCCCATTCCTTGGCGATCATCAAGGAAACACCAGGATTGCCGCCCGAGCTGTCGGCATTGGTCGAGCTGCATCACGAGCGTTACGACGGCAGTGGCTACCCCAAAGGATTAAAAGCGGACCAGATCGGCCTGTTTGGTTCGATCGCCGGCCTGGTCGATTGTTTTGATGCAATGACTCACCCGCGGCCGTATGCGGAGATCTACTCGCCGTCCAACGCGCTGAATCACCTCTACAATACGCGTAACGTCCAGTTCGACGGCCCGCTGGTCGAGCAGTTCGTCCAGTGCATCGGCATTTTTCCGGTCGGGGCCCTGGTGGAACTCAATTCCGGCGAAGTGGGCATCGTGATTGCGCAAAACCTGGTGCGGCGATTGCTGCCGAAGGTGATGGTGGTGCTGGATGCCAAGGGGGCCCCGCTTAACCCGCAACTGATCCTCGACCTCGCCAGTGAACCCAAGGCGGCACCGGGTGTTCCCTATCGCATTAAACGCACGCTGGAGCAGGGCAGTGTCCCCATCGACCCCTCTGAATTCTTCCTCTGATAGCGGCGACGCGGTTATTTCCGCCGCTGAGCCGTCTGCAGTCAGCCTGGGCGCGCTGATAGTGCGCCTTGCCGAAGAATTTGGCGCTGGTCCCGATACCATGGTTCGCGTTGCCACGATATTCCGTGATGTCAGCGAACGTGCACCCGATTTATTTGTGCCTGCGGCCGGTACGCTGGCCACAGCGTTCACCGCCCAGGCGATTACGGGCGGCAGCGATGCCGGGATCATCCACGCCGCGCTGGGCGAGTGGGCACTGGACGCTGAAAATGAACCGCTGGAGCGCATGCGGCGGGATTGTCAACGTTTCCAGGATGCGATGACACGCGGCACCATGCGCCTGTACTCCGCCGACGCCTCGCAGTGCACGGAAAACCTGCTTGCGCTGCAACGTTTCAATTTCCTGCAACTTGCGCTGCTGGCCTCACTGGCGACGCGCAGCCAGGGAGAGGGCGGTGTGGTGCGCACTCTCCCGACGCCGGAGTACGCGGCGTTCATGGAGATTTTCCGAACCACCATCGAAAGCCACCGCCAAGACGGTAAACAACTGGGATTGTTGCTGCTGCAAGTCGGCAAAGTCGAGCAGATTGACCGCCAGCTTGGCCTGCAGAAGGGCGAAGCGTTCATGCTGCGCGTCACGCGGCGCATGCGCGAAGGGGTGTTGCGCAAGCAGGATCAACTCGGCCGCGTCAGCCGCGACCAGTTTGCCTGCCTGTTGCCGCGGATCGCCGGTGAAGGCGTGGCAATCCTCGCGGCAAACAAGATCCTCGGTGCGCTGGAGGCGCCGATTCCGCTCGGTGACCGCACGTTTGATACGGATGTTGTCATCGGTATCGTGGTTTATCCGGATCACGGCGGGGATCCGCAGACTCTGGTGCGCAATGCCAAGCTGGCGGCGCGCGCTGCGCGCAGCGGCGCGGAACGCACCGCTGTTTATGACGCAGCCCATGGTGAAAGCGAGGAACGCCAGATGCGTTATGAGACGCGGATGCGTCACGCGCTGGAACAGAACACGCTGGGGCTGGCTTTTGAGCCGCAGCTCGATGCGCAGTCGGGCCGCATCGGCGGACTGGAATGTGTGCTGCGCTGGACGGATGCGGAACTCGGTGAGGTGTCGGAAGCGCAGGCGCTGGAGACCGCCGAAAGCGCCGGACTGGTGCGTGAAGTAACCTGGTGGATATTTAACAATGCATTGCGCCAGAGTGCCGAATTTGCGCGCGCCGGGCTGCAGTGCAAACTCGGGCTTAAAGTGTCGGCAAGCGGTCTGCTGCAGCCGGATTTCCCGGAGTTTGTCGACCGCGCATTGCGCACTTGGGGCGTGCCGCCGGGGCGGGTGGTGATTGGCGTGCACGAGATGGCGATTGCCGGTGAACTGGGCCCGGTGAGGGATGCTTTTACGCGTTTGAAGCGGCTCGGGTTGCGTCTGGGCGTTGACGACTTCGCTACCGGAGCATCGTCGCTGAGTAACCTGGCGCAACTGCCGTTTGATGAATTAAAACTGCACGCCTCGTTTGTGCATGACATGCAGCGTTCGGCGCTGCACGGAAAAATTGTTCGCTCACTGGTGCGCCTCGCTCGTGATCTCGGACTGCAGCTCACGGCGGAGGGCGTCGGCGACGGGGAGACGGTGGTGGCGCTGCTTGCACTGGGCTGCGAGCGGGTGCAGGGTCCGCATGTCAGCCAGCCGCTGACCGCCGAGGAAATACTGGTGTTCGAAAAAAGCGGCGCGGGACTGGCCAAACTCCGGCTCTCTGATCTTTAGCCGAACCCGGGGAATGCAGCGGATATGAAAATCGACTTCGATATCATCCGCGGCATCCTGGAGCGGCGTTTGCAGCAGACCGACATCGAGCGTTTACTTGGCGGCCTGTCGGATTCTGAAAAAACCCAGCTCTTGATCCGCATTACCGAACTGGTACGTCGTACTACTGCTCTGGTCGATGTTGCCAACCGCGTGTCCGATACCCTCTCGCTGGACGTGCTGTTTCCGCGGTTGATGGAGGTGGTCACCGAAACCCTCAACGTCGAACGCAGCTCGCTGTTTCTCTACGATGCCGAGACCAAAGAACTGTTTTCCCGCGTAATGCAGGGCAACGCAATGGGCGAAATCCGGTTTCCCGCGGACCGCGGCATCGCCGGCTCGGTGTTCACCACCGGCGAAGGCGAGATCATTCCCGACGCCTACGCTGATCCACGTTTCAACCGCAAGGTCGATACCGACACCGGTTATCACACGCGGAACATCCTGTGCGTGCCCATCCGCAACAAGAAACTGGTGGTGATCGGTGTCACACAGGCGCTGAACAAGCGCGAAGGCGCGTTTGACGCCGAGGACCAGCATTCGCTGGAGGCGCTGTCGTCGCAGGCTGCTGCCGCGCTGGAAAATGCGCGGATGTTCGAGAAAGTCGAGCGCTCTCAGCGTGAAGAGGTCCTGCTGCTCGACGTGGTGAGTTCGATCACCTCGGAAATCCTGCTCGATCCGCTGCTCGAGAAAATCCTTGCCGCCGCGACCCAGTTGCTGGATGCCGACCGTGGGTCGCTGTTTCTCTACGATCCAGCCAGCAATGAGCTGTGGTCGCGCGTCGCGGGCGGTGAGTCATCGCGGCAGATTCGCTTTCCCGCCAGCGCCGGCATCGCCGGAGAATGTTTCACCAAAGGCACGCGCATTACCATCGATGACGCCTACAGCGACACCCGGTTCAATCCGGCGGTGGACAAGGGCACGGGTTATCGCACCCGCAACATTCTGTGCATGCCGATCACCACCAAGGGCGGCAACAAGGTCGGCGTGATGGAAATCCTCAACAAGAAAGAGGGCTCTTTTACTGCCAATGACCAGCGTCGCCTCGGCGCGTTGTGCGCCCAGGCGGCGGTGTCCATCGAAAACGCACAACTGTTCGAAGACGTCAGCAACGCGCGTAACTACAACGAAAGCATCCTGCGCAGCATGAGCAACGGCGTGCTGACTCTGGACAAGGGTAATGTGATCAGCAAGGTCAACCAGTCGGCGCTGCGCATCCTGCAGCGTGCCGAACCGGACATGGTCAACCGCAGGGTCGGTGATGTGTTTGGCGGGCCCAACAGCTGGGTGACCAACAGCCTGGACAAGGTGCTGCGCACCGGAAGAATCGACAACACCGTGGATTCCGACCTGGTGCTGGACGGGCGCCGTGCGGTGTCGGTGAATATGACTGCGGTGCCGTTGCAGGATCAGCGCGACGAGCAGCTCGGATCCATGCTGATCATGGAGGACATCACCCGCGAGAAGCGGCTGCGCAACACGATGTCACGCTACATGAGCAAAGCGGTGATGGATGAGCTGCTGGAAGGCGGTGACGCGGTGCTGGGTGGTGTCAATCGCGAGGTCAGCGTGCTGTTTTCGGACATTCGCGGCTTTACCACCATGTCGGAGCGGCTGGGCGCGCGCGAAACCGTGGCCATGCTCAACGACTATTTCACCGACATGGTCGACATCGTGTTTGCCCACAACGGCATCCTCGACAAATACATCGGCGACATGATCATGGCGGTGTTCGGCTCGGTGCGTGCCACACAGCAGGACGCGGAGAACGCTGTCACTGTGGGCAGCAAAATGATGGTCGCGCTGGGTGAACTGAACCGCCGCCGCGCCCCCGCCGGGCACGAGCCGATCCGGATCGGCATCGGCATCAGCACCGGCGACGTGGTCGCGGGTAACATCGGTTCACCGAGGCGGCTGGAGTACACGGTGATCGGCGACCGCGTCAATTTTGCCGAGCGTCTGCAGAACGCCAACAAGTATTACGGCACCAGTGTGCTGATCTGTGAATCGACCGCGGCGCGGTTGCCCAAACCCTTGCGGTTGCGTGAGCTGGACTTGATCCGCGCACGCGGCATGCAGAAACCGGTGGCCATCTGCGAGGTGCTGGAACATCACACCGCGGAGAGTTTTCCGCATTTGGACGAAGTCATTTTCGCGTTTGCGGAAGCGTTGGCGCATTACCGCAACCGGTCCTGGGAGCGCGCCGCCGTGCTGTTCGCGGACATTCTCAAGGCCTGTCCCAGCGACCGGCCGTCACAACTGTATCTCGAGCGTTGCGAGATTTACCGCCAAAACCCGCCTCTCGCGGACTGGGACGGCGTCTGGGCCCTGCAAACGTAGTGCGCCGGCGGGGCATTAAAAAACACAATAAAAACAAATAGTTACATTTAACTCTCCAGTGAGCAGGCGCTTACTTCAAGCGTATCGGGCTACTCTGCCGCCGTGACCGGATAGCCCTGGGGCAATAAAACCCACATCCGCAACGCCTGCTTCATGCGACCGGCTTCGCGTCCGGCGTCATCGCCATAGCCCCAGAAAAAATCGGCGCGCACCGCACCGCGGATGGCTGAGCCGGTGTCTTGGGCAAGCATCAACTGGTTCAGTGGTTTGCTGCTGAGCGGCCAGGTCGTGGCGAGAAACACCGGCGCGCCGAGTGGTATGAAACGCGGGTCGACGGCAATCGAGCGGCGTGCGGTCAGTGGCACGCCCAGTGCGCCCAGCGGTCCGCCGATGCCCGGCGGCAATTCACGGAAAAAAATGTAGCGCGGGTTGTAGTCCAGCACTTCGCGCAGTTTGTCCGGGTTCTGCTGCGCCCAGGCCTTGATGCCCTGCATCGATGCGCGCTCCGCCGCCAGTTCGCCGCGGTCGATCAGCAGGCGGCCGATGGAGCGGTAGGGATGCCCGTTATGGTCGGCAAACCCCACGCGCATGACACCGCCACCCTCGAGATCAAGGCGACCCGAGCCCTGGATCTGCAGAAAGAACAGTTCCACCGGATCGTCGACCCAGGCGATTTCGCGGCCGCGCAGTGGCGCTGTAGCGGATTCGATTTGTGCGCGATCGAAATACGGCAGCACGCGTTTGCCGTCGAGTCGCCCGCGCAATCGTGATTCGCGTGACTCGACGCCGAAGGCCGGCAGATCAATGCTGATCAGGTCATCGGGCGCGCCATAGATTGGATAACGGAAACGCGCGGTCGGTTTGCGGCTGCCGCGCAGCAGAGGTTCGTAATAACCGGTGGCGAGGCCGTCAGTGCCGCCATCGGCTTGCAGTAGCTGGTACGGTATGAAATTCAATTCGAAAAAACGCCGGGCGCGTTCGCGATCCGGGCGCGATGCGGCCAACGCGCTGGCGCAGACCGTACGCCAGGTCTCCTGTTTTTTGAGGGGGCCGCAACTGGCCAGCAGCGCGTCCCATGCCGCGGCTGGATCATCGTCTCGCCAGCCGGGCAGTTCTGTCCACTGACCGCGGCGCAGATGGTTGCCAGCGGGTGGCGCCGGAACTGGTGTGATTGCAGAAGGCGGTTCTGTTGGTGGCGCCGGTTGTTGTGGAAGCGGCGCCAGCACCGGGGGGGCGGCTGGCGGCGCGACGGAATTTTCCGGTGTTGAGCGGCAGGCGGCCATGATCAGCATCACAATCACGGCAGCGATCGTTCCACGCGCCCCGGAGGAAGTCCCCTTGGGGGGCGCCCCGGAGGAAGTCCCCTTGGTAGACAGCGGTAATTTGTTAAAGTCGGTGCGATGCATCAGCAATTCACAGGACGCAAGCAATGACCGGATTGATGTGGTATCTGATTGAGGCCTCGGTGGCGGTGGCATTGCTGGGCGGCATCATCTGGCTGACCTGGCCGCGCCGCGAGGATGACGATACGGACGAATCCGACAAGTCCTGATCTGCGGTTTTCTCCAGCGTAATCATCCGGAACCAGCCGCCGGCCAGCGCCGGCTGATCGTCGATCAGCCGCAGCCCGCTGACTCCGGCCAGCGCGTCCTCGAACACAACATTGGTGCGCGTGGCGATGCGCCGTGTCAGCGGATTGATCATGCGCCGCAGCCAGGCGGATTCGCCCTGCCGCAGGAATTTATCGAGTATGAACAACCGTCCGCCGACCTTGACCACGCGCGCGGCTTCGCGCAGCGCGGCGCAGGTGTCGGGCACGATGGCGAGGATCAGGTGCAGCAATACATGATCGAATGCCCCGCTGCGGAACGGTAGCTGCTGGCTGTCACCCTGCGTCCAGTGCAGGTCGAGATGGCTGCCGCGCGGCAGAGCCCGGTCCAGCATGGCGCGAGTCAGGTCGAGCGCAGTGTAGCGATGCGTGGCCGGCAGCAGCGGCAGGTCGAGTCCGGTGCCGATACCGTTGAGGAGGATGTGCGCGTTCCCGGCGCGGGGCAGACGCGCGAGGCTTCTGGCACGCGCCTGGCCAAGCGCCGGACCGACCAGCCAATCATAAAACGGTGCGATCAGCGTGTAACTGGAACGAAGGGACATGCCGCAGGGAACGCAGGTCAGTGCAACACGCGGGGCACGGACAGCGCAAACTCCGGGATGGTCGCGTCAAAACGCGTGCCATCCTCGGCCAGCATCTGGTAGGCCCCGCGCATGGTACCCACTGGCGTCGTCAGCACCGAACCGCTGGTGTATTCGAAACTTTCACCGGGTTTCAGTTTCGGCTGCGCGCCGACCACGCCCTGGCCTTTGACTTCCTGCACCAGGTTGTTGGCGTCGGTGATGATCCAATGGCGGCTCAGCAGTTGCGCCGGCACTTCGCCGGTGTTGGTGATGGTGATGGTGTAGGCAAACGCGTAACGATCGGCATCGGCATCGGATTGTTCAGCGATGTAGGTCGCGCGCGGTGCGACGGTGATTTGATATTTGTGTGCGGTCATGGCCGTATTCTCGCATCCGCGGAGCGCCTGCGGAAGTTCTGCATCTGTGCACACGTAGAAAACGGCGGTAACGGGTAGAATCATGCCGTCGATACAATGGCTGAAACGGGTAGAATCACCCCGTTGCTATTCACTGTCATTGATCTGGATTCAGCCATGACCCATCGCCTTGCGCCCAGCATCCTGTCTGCCGACTTTGCCCGCCTCGGTGAAGAAGTGCAGGCGGTGGTCGCTGCCGGCGCCGACCTGATCCATTTTGACGTGATGGACAATCACTACGTGCCCAACCTGACCATCGGGCCGCTGGTGTGCCAGGCCATCCGCCCGCTGGTCAAGGTGCCCATCGACGTGCACCTGATGGTGAAGCCGGTGGACCGCATCGTGCCGGATTTCGCCAAAGCCGGCGCCAACATCATTTCCTTCCACCCGGAAGCGTCTGAACACATTGATCGTACCATCAGCCTGATCAAGGAACATGGCTGCAAGGCCGGCTTGGTGTTCAATCCGGCGACGCCTCTGGATTATCTCGATCACGTGCTCGACAAACTTGATCTGGTGCTGATCATGTCGGTGAATCCCGGGTTCGGCGGACAGGCGTTCATTCCGGGTGCGCTGGTCAAGCTCGCTGCCGTGCGCAAACGCATTGATCAGAGCGGCCGTGACATCTGGCTGGAGGTGGATGGCGGCGTCAAAGCCGACAACATCGCGGAAATCGCCAAAGCCGGGGCGGATACCTTTGTCGCGGGCTCGGCAATATTCGGTACCAAGGACTACAAGACCACCATCGCGGCGATGCGCGCAGCGCTCGCCAAATCCTGAACTCTCCGGTAGTGCGGCGTCGCGGCCGGTGAGCCGCGTTGCCCTGCCGTTTTCTGCAGCTGAATCATGAAAAAAACGTTTCCGATTGCCGTGCAGGCCGTGATGATCGATCTCGACGGCACCCTGCTCGATACGATCCCTGACCTGGCCGCTGCGACCAACCTGATGCTGGAGGCGCTGGGCCACGCGCCGCTGCCGCTGGACGCCGTGCGCAGCTTCGTCGGCAAGGGCATCCCGCGTCTGGTTGAGCGCGCGCTGGCCCGCGACATCGACGGCGATACTGAAGCTGCGGCGATGGCCGAGGCGTTGCCGGTGTTCGAGCGTTTTTACACCGAAGTCAACGGCCGTTACACGACGGTGTATCCCGGTGTCCGAGAAGGATTGGAGCAATTCCGCGCCGGCGGCTTCCCGCTGGCCTGTGTTACCAACAAATCCGCTGCGTTCACGCTGCCGTTGCTGGAGCGCATGGGCATGGCCCATTTTTTTGCACAAACCATTTCCGGCGACACACTGGCGCGCAAAAAGCCCGATCCCATGCAGTTGCTGCATGCCTGCGCGCAGTTTGGTGTTGCGCCCGAGCGCATGCTGATGATTGGCGACTCGGTGAATGACGCGCAGGCGGCGCGCGCGGCGGGATGTCCGGTATTCTGTGTGCCCTATGGCTACAACGAGGGGCTGGCTGTGCAGAGCCTCGATGTTGATGCTATAGTAGGCGCGCTGACGGAGTGTATCCCGTTGATTATAAAAGGTTAATCGTGTCTTCTCCGATCTGCTCCACGAAGTCCGAAATTGCCGCTGATGGCCAGCGCTGGCGTTGCGATTGGCGTTGCTGATCGTATTTTGCCGGGCTGTTGTTTCGTACTCGTAATGATTTGTGGAGCAAGACATGACTGAAGCTGAATTCGATCGACTCGCCGCCGCGGGTTACAATCGTGTGCCGGTGGTGCTCGAAACCTTTGCCGACCTCGACACGCCGCTGTCGATCTACCTGAAGCTCGCCAACCAGCCGTACAGCTATTTGCTGGAATCGGTGGTCGGGGGTGAGCGTTTCGGACGTTATTCCTTCATCGGCCTCGCCGCCGCCGCTCGCATCGAAGTGCGTGACCACAGCTGTATCGAGGTCCGTGATGGGGTCGAGACACTGCGCGAAGAAGCCGATGACCCGCTGGCCTTCGTCGAAAATTATCTGCAGCGCTTCAAAGTCGCGACCGATCCGCGCTTGCCACGGTTCTGCGGCGGACTGGTCGGTTATTTCGGCTACGACACCGTGCGTTACATCGAAAAACGGCTCGCCCGCAGCGACAAACCCGACGAACTGGGCACACCGGACATCCTGCTGCTGGTGTCCGAAGAAATTGCCATCGTCGACAACCTGTCGGGCAAGCTGTCGCTGGTGGTGTATGCCGAGCCGGGCAAACCCGGTGCGTATGCCGCGGCGCGTGCGCGGCTGGCGGTGCTGTTGGAAAAACTGCGCGCGCCCGTGAAACTGCCGGAAAGCGCGCCGACCCAATCCGAGCCTGCAGTATCCGGATTTGGCGAGGTGGCCTATTACAAAGCGGTGGAGCGCGCGAAAAAATACATATTTGAAGGCGACATCATGCAGGTGGTGCCGTCGCAGCGCATGAGCAAGCCTTTTCACGCCTCGCCGCTGTCACTTTACCGTGCGCTGCGTGCGTTGAATCCTTCGCCGTACATGTTCTCATTCAATTTTGGCGACTTTCATGTGGTCGGCGCTTCCCCGGAAATCCTCGCGCGGCTGGAAGGCGATGTGGTCACGGTGCGGCCCATCGCCGGCACGCGCCGCCGCGGCGCCACACCGGAAGAAGATGCCGCGCTGGCGACTGAATTGCTGGCGGACGCCAAGGAGCGCGCCGAACACCTGATGCTGGTTGACCTCGGTCGCAATGACGCGGGACGAGTCGCCCAAACCGGCAGCGTCAAAGTCACCGAGCAGATGATCATCGAGCGTTATTCCCATGTGATGCACATCGTGTCCAGTGTCGAGGCAAAACTGAAGCCGGGGCTCAACGCGATCGATGTGCTGCGCGCGACATTCCCGGCGGGCACGGTGTCGGGCGCGCCCAAGGTGCGGGCGATGGAAATCATCGACGAGCTGGAGCCGGTCAAACGCAGCATTTATGCCGGCGCCGTCGGTTATCTCGGGTTTCACGGCAACATGGACGTGGCGATTGCCTTGCGTACCGCGGTGATCAAGGACGGCCGTCTGCATGTGCAGGCGGGTGGCGGCGTGGTTGCCGATTCGCAGCCGGAAGCCGAATGGCAGGAAACCCAGAGCAAGGCGCGGGCCCTGCTGCGCGCCGCTGAAATCGCCGAAGCCGGCCTGGATACCCGATTAGATACGCACGGTCTGGACTGAGGGAATCGCCATGTTACTGATGATCGATAATTACGATTCCTTCACTTACAACCTGGTGCAGTATTTCGGTGAGCTCGGCGAGGACGTCGCTGTGCACCGCAACGACGAAATCACACTCGCGGATATTGCGCGGCTCAAGCCGGCACGCATTGTCGTGTCACCCGGGCCGTGTACGCCGAACGAAGCGGGCGTCTCGGTGCCGCTGATCAAGGAATTTGCCGGGAAAATCCCCATTCTCGGTGTCTGCCTTGGCCACCAGAGCATCGGCCAGGCGTTCGGCGGCAAAATCGTCCATGCCCGGCAGCTGATGCACGGAAAGACGTCACCGATCCAGCACGAGGGCGCAGGGGTGTTTCGCGGATTGCCGCGGCCGTTTGCGGCAACGCGTTACCATTCGCTGGTGATTGAGCGCAGCAGCCTGCCCGATTGCCTGGCAGTGACGGCGTGGACTGACGACAGAGAAATCATGGGTGTGCGCCACAAAACGCTGACGGTCGAGGGCGTGCAGTTTCACCCGGAATCGATACTGACCGAGCATGGCCACCAGATGCTGAAGAATTTCCTCGAGGAAAAACGATGACCGATACGGTGATGAAACCGCAGGAGGCCTTGGCGCGCATCATCGAACACCGTGAGATTTTCCACGACGAGATGCTGTCGTTGATGCGGCAGATCATGAGCGGCGAAGTGTCGCCGGTGCTGATTGCCGCAATCATCTCCGGGTTGCGCGTTAAAAAGGAAACCATTGGCGAAATTGCCGCTGCTGCCACGGTGATGCGCGAATTTGCCACTGCGGTGCCGGTGCCCGACGTGCCGGAACTGATCGACACCTGTGGCACCGGCGGTGATTCTGCACATACCTTCAACGTGTCGACGGCAGCGATGTTTGTTGCTGCCGCTGCCGGCGCAAAAATCGCCAAGCACGGTGGCCGTTCGGTTTCCAGCAAATCCGGCAGCGCTGACGTATTGGAATTGCTCGGCGTGAACATCAACCTGAAACCGGAGGCCGTGGCAGAGTCGCTTGCCGCAACCGGGATCGGTTTCATGTTTGCACCTAACCACCACAGTGCAATGAAACATGCAGCGCCGGTGCGCCGTGAACTCGGCGTCAAAACCATATTCAATATCCTCGGACCGCTGACCAATCCGGCGGGTGCAAAGCAGCAGGTGATGGGTGTGTTCCATTCCGATCTGGTCGGCATACAGGCGCGTGTGTTGCAGCGACTGGGCAGCCGTCGCGTGATGATCGTGCACGGGCTGGAAGGCCTCGACGAACTGTCGATCAGCGGGCCGACGGCGGTCAGCGAACTGAAAGACGGGCAGGTGCGCGAATACATGGTGGCGCCGGCCGATGTCGGGCTGAAAACCCACAATAACGCGGCGATTCGCGTTGAAGGTATCGAGCAGTCGCGTGACATGTTGCTCAGTGCGCTGGACAACAAGCCGGGTGCGGCACGCGACATCGTAGCGTTGAATGCCGGCGCGAGTATTTATATTGCCGGACTGGCCCTCACATTGGTCGATGGTGTCAAAAAAGCGCAGGCTGTACTCGAGAGTGGCGCGGCGCGACAGAAACTCGATCAGTTCGTGGCCTTCACCAAAAACCATGGCTGACATCCTGCAACGCATACTCGCAGTCAAAGCGCAGGAAATTAGTGCGGCGCAGGCAGAGGTGTCTTTGGCGCAGATGCAGGCGGCGGCACGAGCCACAGCGCCGGCACGCGACTTTGCCGGTGCACTGCGTGCCAAAATCGCTGCCGGCAAACCGGCGGTGATTGCCGAGGTCAAAAAAGCCAGTCCGAGCAAAGGTGTGTTGCGCGAACAGTTTGATCCAGCGGCAATTGCCGCCACCTACGAGCGCCACGGCGCGGCCTGCCTGTCGGTTTTGACCGACCATCAGTTTTTCCAGGGCAAGCTGGCGGACCTTAAAGCCGCGCGTGGCGCCTGCAAGCTGCCGGTGCTGCGCAAGGATTTCATGATGGATCCGTACCAGGTCTACGAGGCACGCGCTGCCGGGGCTGACTGCATTCTGCTGATCGTTGCTGCGCTGGAAGCCGGGCGCATGCTCGAACTCGAAGCCACGGCCCACGAACTGGGCATGGCGGTGCTGGTCGAAATACATGATGGCGCTGAACTCGACGCGGCACTGGCACTCAAAACTCCATTGATCGGCGTCAACAACCGTAATCTGCGCACCTTTGAGACGACCCTCGAAACCACTTTGGGTCTGTTGCAAAAAATCCCGGCGGAACGTCTGGTGATTACCGAAAGCGGCATTCTCAAGCCGCAGGATGTGGAGAAAATGCGCGCCCACGCCGTGCACGGTTTCCTCGTCGGAGAAGCGTTCATGCGCGCCGCCGACCCCGGGGCGGAACTGGAACGTTTGTTTGGAAAGGCGGCTTGAACATGCTGCGCATCGACGAACTGATCATCGGTTTCGACAAGGGCCTGCGCACGTTGTTTGCGCCGGCGCGCAGCACGCGCACGATGCCCGGCGCAAACTTGGTGGATGCCGACATGGATGCTGCGCAACGCGCGCTCTCGGCGGCACTGATGCGTGTCAATCATAGCGGCGAAATTTGCGCCCAGGCCCTCTATCAGGGCCAGGCGCTGACCGCGCGCGATTCAGGCGCGCGGGCTGCACTGGAAGCGGCGGCGCAGGAGGAAACTGAACATCTGGCGTGGACCGAGAAACGTATCGCCGAACTGGGTGGCCGCAAGAGCCTGCTGAATCCGCTGTGGTATGCCGGTTCCTTCGCCATCGGTGCGGCTGCGGGCGCATTGGGCGACAAATGGAATCTTGGATTTCTGGCGGAAACGGAACGCCAGGTCGAACAACATCTTGAAGGCCATCTCGCGCGTCTACCGGAGACCGATCAGAAAAGCCGCGCGATCGTAAAGCAGATGTGCGCCGACGAAGCACGCCATGCCCGCAGTGCGCGACAGCATGGCGGCGCGGAACTGCCAGCGCCGGTCAAGGCGGTGATGCAGGCGTCATCTAAGGTGATGACCGGGGCTTCGTTCCTGGTGTAGGCGGAATGATTATTGAGAACTGCCTGAATGATGACAAAAACAGGCTTCTGACAAGGCTGTCATGTTTTTGGGGATTCTCAATCAGCTTCCGCTTCGCGGATTTCAAAGTCGTGAGTGATCGCCGCGGTCTTGCCCAGCATGATCGACGCCGAACAGTATTTTTCCGCTGACAGATGCACTGCGCGCTCAACCTGTGCGGCCTTCAGACCCTTGCCGGTGATGATGAAGTGGAAATGGATTTTGGTGAACACCTTGGGATCTTCGGCGGCGCGTTCGGAGTCGATTTCCAGCACGCAATCGGTGACCGGTGCGCGTGATTTGCGCAGGATGTGCATGACGTCATAGGCGGTGCAGCCGCCGGTGCCCATCAGCACTACTTCCATGGGTCGTGGCCCCAAGTCGCGGCCGCCGCCTTCCGGTGCGCCATCAATCACCAGCGCATGGCCGCTGCCCGACTCAGCGACAAAACTGACATTTTCGATCCACTTGATGCGTGCTTTCATTCCGGTCCCCGCGATCAACCCTGTAAAATGAGGCGCAAACGATACCAGACTATGCCGATGATTTCGTGGAAAAACAGCGCGCTGTCGCGCAGTGCGCGCGCGTCCGGCATGAAATCAAGAATGGTCAGCCGATAGCGCGTGGTGTAGCCGGTTGCGGCCGGGATGACCTTAAATCCGGCGGCTTCGAAAGCGAGCTGCGCACGCGGCATATGCCAGGCATGGGTGACGAGATAAACGGTGCGGATGTTTTCGGCGGCCAGCATGCGATAACTCAGGCGCGCGTTTTCCAGCGTATTGGCAGAGCCGCTTTCGGCCCAGCGCACCGGCACCGAAAATTCGTTCTGCAGCGCGCGCCGCATCAGTTCCGCTTCGCTTTGCTCACTGCCTTCGGGGCTGCCGCCGCTGACCAGGACAGGCAACCCGGTTTGGCGTTGCAGATGGGCGGCGTAACGCAGCCGAACCAGCGAGGCGCCAATTATGGTATCGCCGCCATATTCCGGCGCGGCATGAGATTTACCTCCGCCGAGCACAATGATCGCAGCGGCGCCGCCGTTGTTCGTCGCGGGTGATCTCACTTCCAGTGCGGAGAGCAAAGTACCTGCGATCAGCGGCATCGACAACACATACAGTGCAGCCAGACCGCCGGTGACCAGGCCCATACCGGGGCGTGGGCGCGTCCGGTGCAGCATCAGGCCGCCGGCGATGACCAGCATCAGCACGCCCGGGGGCAGCAGCAGCGCAGCCAGCGTATGGGTCAGTTGCCACGTCAGCATGACGTTAAACCATTGTTTTTAAACAGTTATTTTACCATTCCCGATGATGATGGCTGTTATCGGGAAGGTGTTTGGAGTTTGACACATCCGCTTGATTTCCCATAGAATTCGCGGTTCCCTGAATCAGAGAACACGCAGGAACAAGCATGAAGACCTATTCCGCAAAACCGAGTGACGTTAAACGCGACTGGTACGTGGTCGACGCTTCCGACAAAGTGCTGGGCCGGCTCGCTGCGGGGATCGCACATCGCCTGCGCGGCAAACACAAGCCCGAGTTCACCCGGCACATTGACACCGGTGATTTTATCGTTGTCCTCAATGTCGAAAAGCTGCGCGTGACCGGTAACAAGGCCAAGGACAAGCTCTACAACCGCCACAGCGGATATCCGGGCGGCCTGTACACCACGAGCTTTGAAAAAATGCAGGAAAAATTTCCGGCACGCGTGCTCGAAAAAGCGGTGAAGGGCATGCTGCCCAAGGGACCGCTCGGCTACGCAATGCTGAAAAAGATGAAGACGTATGTGGGTACCGATCACCCGCATATCGCGCAACAGCCCAAGACTCTCGAAATCTAGGATCACAGACCATGGCAGTTCAAAAGAATTACGGTACCGGCCGGCGTAAAAGCGCAGTGGCCCGTGTTTACCTGCAGCCCGGCAAGGGCAGCATCGTTGTCAACGGCAAGCCGGTGGACGAATTTTTCTCGCGCGAAACCGGCCGCATGGTCGTGCGCCAGCCCTTGGTGCTGATTGAGAAGCTGGACACTTTTGATATCAAGGTCAATGTCACCGGCGGCGGCGAATCCGGCCAGGCTGGTGCCGTGCGCCACGGCATCACACGCGCGTTGATCGACTATGACGCCGCACTGAAACCGGTGTTGCGCAAAGCCGGTCTCGTCACGCGCGATGCGCGCGAAGTCGAGCGCAAAAAAGTTGGTTTGCGCAAAGCGCGGCGGCGCAAGCAGTTCTCCAAGCGTTAAGTTTTTGGCAGAACAATGTGTTCGGACAAAGCCGCCCTTGGGCGGCTTTGTCGTCTCTGGCGGAAATGTCGTCATAAGCCGACAAGTCGGCGGGCAGAGAGGGCAGGTAAGACATGACTCAGAAGATTATTAAGGCGGGTATCGTCGGCGGCACCGGTTATACCGGGGTCGAGTTACTGCGCTTGCTGGCGCAGCATCCGCATTGCGAGTTGCGCGCGATTACTTCGCGCAAGGAAGCCGGTATGCCGGTGGCCGAGATGTTTACGAATCTGCGCGGCCGGGTCAGCTTGCGCTTCAGCGAACCTGCCGCGGCCGGGCTGGAACAATGCGACGTGGTGTTTTTCGCGACGCCCAATGGTGTCGCGATGCAGGAGGCGCGCGCGTTGGTCGATGCCGGCGTGAAAGTGATCGACCTTGCCGCCGATTTCCGTATTCGCGATGTGGCGGTCTGGGAACAGTATTACAAGATGAAACACGCCTGTCCGGAGCTGGTGGCCGAGGCGGTGTACGCTTTGCCCGAAATCAACCGCGCCGAGATCAAAAAAGCTCGCGTGATTGCCAATCCAGGTTGTTATCCGACGGCAGTGCAACTGGGATTCCTGCCGCTGATTGAGGCCGGCTGCGTCGATGCCGGTCATCTGATTGCCGATGCCAAGTCCGGCGTGTCCGGCGCGGGTCGCAAGGCGGAGACTCATATATTGCACGCCGAAGCCGCGGACAATTTCAAGGCTTACGGTGTCGGCAACCATCGCCACCAGCCTGAGATCGCACAAGGCTTGGCCCGTGTTGCCGGCAAGCCGGTCGGTCTGGTGTTTGTGCCGCATCTGACGCCGATGATCCGCGGCATTCATGCCACGCTGTACGCGAGACTGACCAAACCCATGGATTTGCAGGCGCTGTACGAAAAGCGTTACGCCGGCGAAGCTTTTGTTGATGTCATGCCCGCAGGCAGCTATCCCGAAACGCGTTCGGTGCGTGGCGCCAACCAGTGCCGCATCGCCGTGCACCAGCCACAGGGTGGGGACACCGTGGTCGTGTTGTCGGTGATCGACAATCTGGTCAAAGGCGCCGCCGGTCAGGCCGTGCAGAACATGAATATCCTGTTCGGGCTGGCCGAGGATACCGGCTTGACCCAGGTGGCTTTGCTGCCCTGAAGCCATGAGGCGCACGATCAAAAACATAGTGCGCCGTTTCGGCATCGACGCGCCGCATCTTGCGATACGTGCGCACATGCCCTGGTACTGGCGCTGGAGTGGTGTGGTTGCGGGCGGGATGCTGGTCGCGGGTGTAGCCTGGTTTACCTATGACTTTGGCCTGGAATACGCCGGATTTCGCCAGGGGGAGGCGACGCGTTTGCGCGCCCAACTCGACGAAACCGTGCGCCAGCAACAGCTTGAGCTTGCGGAGCTGAATGCCAAAACCGCCACTGCAGAACGCCAGTTGCAGATGGAACGTGCGACCTTCGGCGACCTGGCGCGGCAGGTCAAATCGCTGGCACAGGAAAACGCCACGTTGAAGGAAGATCTCGCGTTTTTCCAGTCGCTGACGGCTTCTACCGGCAAGGAAGGTGCCGTCAGCGTCAACCGCTTCCGCCTGCTGCCGGAAACCGTTCCCGGCGAATACCGTTACCAGTTACTGCTGGTGCAGACGGGGGAGCGGGCCAAGGAGTTCAACGGTCGCCTGCAGTTCGTATTGAATCTGCAGCAGGATGGCCGTAAAGTAGTCCTGATGCTGCCGCCGGATCCCAAGGTGGTGTCCAAGGAATATCAAGTCAGTTTCAAGCTGTTCCAGCGCGTCGAGGGCATGTTCCGGATCGCGCCCGATGCGGCGGTAAAGGGTCTGCAGGTACGCGTGTTCGAAGGTAATTCCGAAGCGCCGAAACTGACCCACAATGTCACGATTTCATAGCGGGAGACGTCATCATGTTCGGTAATAAACCCAGCAAACCCCAGAATCGCATTGACTGTCTGATTGGCGCGGGCACCGTGATCAAGGGTGATCTGACGTTCGACGGCGGGTTGCGCGTCGATGGCCATGTTCATGGCAATGTGACCTCCGTCGAAGGCAAACCCGGCACGCTGGTGCTGTCGGAGGCCGCGCGTATCGAAGGCGAAATCCGCGTCTCCCATGTGGTTATCAACGGCACGGTGGTCGGCCCGGTACATGCCGCTGATTACGTCGAACTGCAGAGCAAGGCGAATGTCACAGGGGATGTGTATTACCGGACCCTGGAAATGCAGCTGGGTGCCGTGGTACAGGGCCGGCTGGTCTACCAGGATGACGTCAAAGCCGACAAAGTCGTGAAATTCAAGCCTGCTGCGGTGGATTAAGCGCCGACAGGAGCAAGGGACTATAATGGTCCCCTGTAGTACAGCACTTGAGTACAGCACCGAATCAGGAGCAAGCGATGAATGCAGTTGTGGAAATGATGCCGGAACCACTGGTGTTCACCGAGAACGCCGCGGCCAAAGTACGGCAGTTGATTGAAGAAGAAGGCAATCCCGGACTCAAGCTGCGGGTGTTCGTCACCGGCGGCGGCTGTTCCGGGTTCCAGTACGGCTTCACCTTCGACGAAGCGGTGAACGAAGACGACACGTCCCTGCAAAAAGGCGGCGTCACGCTGCTGGTTGATCCGATGAGCCTGCAGTACCTGACCGGCGCGGAAATCGACTACCAGGAAAACGTTGAAGGCGCGCAGTTCGTGATCAAAAATCCGAACGCCAGTTCCACCTGTGGCTGCGGTTCGTCGTTCTCGGCGTAAACCGTAACTTCAGGCGGCAAATCAAACGGGGGCTTCTGCTCCCGTTTTGTTTTTCAGCGGCACATCAATCAACGGTCACGCCGGATAAATCGCGCCCAGCACGCGCGGGCCGTGCGCGCCGGTCACCGCCGGCAGGTTGCCGGGCTCCCCGGCCAGCGCACGCTGCGCCAGCCACGCAAACGCCGCGGCTTCCACCGCTTCGGCGGCAATACCCAGTTCGTCGGTAAGTGCCACGCGGCGATCCGGCAGCAGCGCAGCGAGGCGCTGGCGCAGCCTGTCGTTACGGGCACCACCGCCGCACAGATAAACCTCACGGGCATCGGCGCAATGCGCATTCAGCGCGCGGGCGATGGCCGTTGCCGTCAGGTCGCACAGTGTGGCCTGCACATCCACCGGACGCTCGTTGCCGGCCAGCACTGCCTCAAGATTTTTCAGATTGAACAGGTCACGCCCGGTGCTTTTTGGCGGTGCCCGTTCAAAAAATTCATGCGTCAGCAGTCGTTCCAGCAATTCTGGCAGCGCAGCGCCCTGCGCCGCCCAGGCGCCGCCCGCGTCGTAGGAGACGTTCTGGTGCGCCATGATCCAGCCGTCCATCAGCATATTGCCGGGGCCACAGTCGAAGCCGATGACGTCACCCCGTGCCGGAAGGCTGGTGATATTGGCGATACCGCCGATGTTGACCACCGCGCGCGACTGCTGCGGATGTGTGAACACTGTCCGATGGAAAGCCGGCACCAGCGGCGCACCTTCACCGCCGGCGGCGATGTCGCGGCTGCGAAAATCACAGACTACGCGGATGCCAGTGAGTTCGGCGAGCAACGCGCCGTTGACCAGTTGCAGGGTGTAACCGGATTGCGGTTGATGCCGCACGGTCTGGCCGTGGCAACCGATGGCGGTTACCCGGTCGGAAGCCAAGTGTGCCTGGGTCAGCAGCGTGCGCACCACCGTGGCATAGCCCAGTGCCAGTGCGTTCGCCGCCAGAGCGGCGCGATGCAGTTCATCGTTGCCCGACTCGTTCAGCGCGAGCAGTGCTGCCCGCAATTGCGGCGAAAACGGCTGGTGGGCGTGGTGCAGCAGTTTGGGGATGTTGTGGAGGTCGACCAGCACGGCATCGATGCCATCCATGCTGGTGCCGGACATCAACCCGATATACAGACCGGGCATCGCGCGCGTGCTTTAGCGGGCAGTCGAGGAAATTTGCCGCAGCAACGCGAGGCGCTCACTCATCGGGCGCGTGGTCTCGTCAAACGCGGCGCGGTACTGCGGCGCCAGCGGTGGCGCCGGCGGCATCGCGACGCGCAACGGATCCTGATGGGCGTTGTTGATGCGGAATTCGTAATGCAGATGGGGTCCGGTGGCGAGTCCGGTGCTGCCGACATAACCGATGACGTCGCCCTGGCTTACCCGTTTGCCGCGCTGCATGCCCGGAGCGAACCCCGACAGGTGGCCGTACCAGGTGGTGAATTTTGTCTGGTGCCGCAACACCACCAGGTTGCCGTAACCGCCCTGGCGTCCGGCGAATTCGACGATCCCGCTGCCGGTGGCCTTGATCCGCGTGCCGGTGGGTGCCGCGTAATCGACACCGGTGTGCGCGCGCCAGGTCTGCAGCACCGGATGGAAGCGCGCCTTGGTGAAACCCGAACTGATACGCGAGAATTCCAGCGGCGAGCGCAGGAAGGCCTTGCGGATGTTTTTGCCCTCCAGGGTGTAATAGCCGCCCTCGCCTTCGGGGTTCTGAAACCACACCGCATGGAAGGTTTTGCCCTGATTGGTGAATTCGGCTGCCAGCAGGCGGTTGGTCTTCACCGGCTCACCCTGGTGATACTGCACTTCGTAAATGGCGGAGAAACGGTCACCGCGACGCAGGTCGCGATGGAAATCGATGTCGGTGGAGAAGATGTCGGCGATCTGCACGGCGACCGCGTCGGATATGCCGGCGGCGTCGGTTGCGGCGAACAGAGAGGAGGCGATTTCGCCGGAGCGCATGTGGATCTGGGTCTCGACGTCGACGGGACCTTCCCAGACCTGCAGGACATCGTTGCCGGCCTGGTCGATTTTCAGCAATTGCGCGCCATTCAGGTAACGCAGCGCGAGCAGCCGGCCGTCGGCGGTGGTCTGGGCACGCACCGTGCGGCCCGGGATCAGCCGGTACAGCGCACGCGCCTGACGCGTATGTTGCAGCAGCAGCGCCGAACCTGCCTCGTCGATCTGCAGGCGCTGCAATATGGAGGCGATGGTGTCGCCGCGCTCGATGCGCGTTTCACGCCAGTAGGTTTCGCCGGAGGTGTCGGTGACGGGCAGCGCCGGCAGCACCAGCTCTTCGATGACGTTCTCCCGCGCCACGGTGTCGGTCACCGTGTCGGGGGCGATGCCGAACGCTGCCATGACGCCGACAAACGGCAGCACCAGCGCGAGCAGCACACGGCGCGCCGCATTGCCATGGAGCCCGCCGGAAAGTTTTTGCGCTAGAATTGCGAATCGCGCGGACAAAGACAAAATGCGCTTCCCCTGTTGATTTACAAGCATTTTTCAGCCCGAAGCTTAGCAGAGTACCGCGGGCTGGAAAACCCGTTTTTTGCACCGTGAAATACCACACTGAATGACCAACAACGTGACCAGCATCGATCACCAGATCGAGGTTATCCGCCGCGGTTGCGACGAACTGCTGCGCGAGCCTGAATTGCGCGAAAAACTCGCCACCGGCCGGCCGTTGCGCATCAAGGCAGGCTTTGATCCGACGGCGCCGGATCTGCACCTGGGCCATACCGTGCTGATCAACAAGCTGCGGCAGTTTCAGGAGCTCGGCCACCATGTATTGTTCCTGATCGGTGATTTCACCGGCATGATCGGCGACCCGACGGGCAAAAATGCGACGCGCCCGCCGCTGACCCGCGAGGAGGTCGCGCGCAACGCGGAGACCTACACGGAACAGGTATTCCGCATCCTCGACCGCAAGCGCACCGAGGTGGTGTTCAACTCGACCTGGATGGACCGCATGAGCGCGGTCGACATGATCCGCCTTGCCGCTTCGCACACCGTCGCGCGCATGCTCGAGCGCGATGACTTCTCCAAGCGTTACCGCGGCAACCAGCCGATCGCCATCCACGAATTCCTCTACCCGCTGGTGCAGGGCTACGATTCGGTGGCACTGAAGGCCGATGTAGAACTCGGCGGCACCGACCAGAAATTCAACCTGCTGATGGGGCGTGAGCTGCAGAAAAATCACGGCCAGGCGCCGCAATGCATATTGACCATGCCGCTGCTCGAGGGCCTCGACGGCGTCAACAAGATGTCGAAATCGCTGGGCAACTACGTCGGCATCCAGGAAGCGCCCAACGAAATTTTCGGCAAACTGATGTCAGTGTCCGACGAACTGATGTGGCGTTACATCGAGCTGCTGTCATTCGAGCCGCCGGAGACCATCAAACAGTGGCGCGCTGAAGTTTCCACCGGGCGCAATCCGCGCGACATCAAGGTGGCGCTGGCGCAGGAAATTGTTGAACGGTTCCACGGCCCCGATGCCGCGCGCAATGCGCTGGCCGATTTTGAGATGCGTTTCAAGCAACATGAGATTCCCGAAGACATTTCCGAGGTGACACTGACAGGCGAGGCCGACGGCCTGTCGATTGCCGTCGTGCTGAAACAGGCGAGCCTGACGTCGAGCACGTCGGATGCGCTGCGCATGCTGGCGCAGGGTGGCGTCAAAATGGACGGTGAAAAAATCAGCGACAAGTCGCTGAAGCTTGCGCGCGGCGCGAGCGTGGTGCTGCAGGTCGGCAAGCGCAAGTTCGCGCGCGTCACCGTCAGTTAAAAAATACAAATAAAATCAATAAGTTAAAGGGTTTCTGCAACGCGGTAGCGCTGCATGAACGCCGTGTCGATGTAATCCTTCCATCGCCACACCCACGCGCCGCCAAACGCAAGCGGTCCGTATGACGCCACTGCATAACGGTCACCGGTACTGATCAAGGCCAGCGCCCTGCGCTGCGGGTGATATTCAAGCAGTGTGCCGCCGCGCAGTGCGCGCCGCAGATTTTCCGTAAGCGGCGGACCCTGGCGCACTGCATAGACGCCGGATTTCGGCCGCGGCGTCGCCAGCATGGCCGCGATGTCGCCGGTGGCAAACACGCAGTCGTGAGACGGTGATTGCAGATGCGCATTGACAACGATGAAGCCGGCGGCATCGGTCAGCAGTCCGCATTCGCGCGGCCAGGCTGGCGCCGCAGCGCCAGTGACCCAGATCACGTGGTCGGCGCGCAACACTTCGCCGCTGCCCAGCACCAAGCCCTCGGCTGTTGCAGTCTGCACCGGGGCATTGAGGCGCAGCGTAATGCCGCGTTCGCGCAATACCGCGCTGAAACGCTGCTGCACGCCTGCCGGATGGGCGGCCAGCAGCGTCGGGCCGTCGCTGATGACGGTGAACTGCGCACGGCCATTGTCGCCGCGGATACGATTATGCATGGCTAATGTCAGCTCGACCCCGCCGGCACCGGCGCCAACGATGACGATGCGCAAATCAGAGGGTGCATTGCGCGCCGCTGCGCGCAGTGTCGTCCAATAGCCGAGGAATGCGGGGACCGGTTTAACCGGCATGCCGTGTTGTGCAGCGCCGGGAATGCCGGCGATGACCGGCGTTGAGCCGCTGTCGATGGCAACCACGTCGAAGGCGTGCTCTGCGCCGTCAGCGCAGCGGGCGATGCGGCGTTGCAAATCGATGCCGGTGACCGCCGCCGCCACGCGCGTGACGCCGGCGCTGCGGCACAAAGTTTCCAGATCGATATGGCAATCTTCAAAACGGTAATGCCCGGCGATGTAGCCGGGCAGCATTCCCGAATAAGCCGTATGCCGGTCGGGGCTGACCAGGGTTACTGCAACGCCCGGTTCGGGGTTGAGGCCGAAGCGCCGGATGACTTCGACGTGGCTGTGGCCGCCGCCGATCAGCAGCAGGCGCTTCTGCATCGTCGCCGGTTTATTGGGTTTTCCACACTTCCTTCAGGCGTGCCGCGCGGCCGCAGCTGGTCTTGTAGTAGGTGTAACGGACCGGGTTCTTTTTGTAGTAATCCTGATGGTATTCCTCGGCGCTGTAAAACTCCGCCGCCCTGGTAATCAGCGTTTTGATGTCGCCGGTGAACGGTTTGTCTTTCAGCAGTTTTGCCTTCGACGCCTCGGCGGCTTTGCGCTGATCGTCATTGTGATAAAAAATTTCACTGCGGTACTGTGAGCCGTGATCGCAAAACTGGCCGTTGGCCTGGGTCGGATCAATGTTGCGCCAGAAGGTGTCGAGCAGTTGCGCGTAGCTGACTTTCGCCGGATCGTAGGCCACCTGCACCACTTCGTTGTGGCCGGTATTGCCCGCCGAAACCTGCGGATAAGTCGGGTTTTTGGTGTGACCGCCCATGTAGCCCGAAATGGTCGAAATGACGCCCGGCACCTTGTCGAAGGCTTCCTCGACGCACCAGAAACAGCCGGCACCGAAGGTGGCAACTGAGGTGGCAACGGCTGCAGCCACGGCGGAGGTGGCCGGGGCCGCAGCGGGGCCAGCCGGTTTGGCGGTCTGGGCTTGTGCCAGCGCCGGTAGCAACATTGCGCTCAGCAACGCGATCCGCCAGAAAATACCTTTGAAAATCATGTACATCATTTGTGTCTCCCGGTTAAAACCAGTATATCGGATAATCTTTATTCACAGACCCGGCGTGCCGGGCTTCGTTCATTAGTGGAGAAAACATGCGGCGCATTACACTCACGCAGTATCTGGTTGAACAACAGCGCGAAAAAGGCGTTGTTTCCGCAGAACTGCGCTTGCTCGTCGAAGTCGTCGCTCGCGCCTGCAAATCGATCAGCAACGCGGTCAGCAAGGGCGCCTTGACCGGTATCCTCGGCAATGCCGGCAGCGACAACGTCCAGGGCGAAGCGCAGAAAAAACTTGATGTGATATCCAACGAAGTGTTGCTGGAAGCCAACGAGTGGGGCGGCCACCTCGCCGCGATGGCTTCCGAGGAAATGGAGCATCCGCACCAGATTCCCAACCGTTATCCGCGCGGCGAATTCCTGCTGCTGATGGATCCGCTCGACGGGTCGTCGAATATCGACGTTAACGTATCGATCGGCACCATTTTTTCGGTGCTGCGCTGTCCCGAAGGTTGCGAAGCGAACGAACAGGCGTTCCTGCAACCGGGTGTGCGGCAGGTCGCCGCCGGTTTTGCGGTGTATGGCCCGTCGGCCATTCTGGTGTTGACGGTGGGCAACGGTGTCGCGGGCTTCACGCTGGACCGCGAACTGGGCAGCTGGGTGCTGACCCAGCCGAAAATCGAAATCCCCGCGGATACCGCCGAATTCGCGATCAACATGTCGAACATGCGCAATTGGGGCGCACCGGTGAAGCGCTACATCGACGAGTGCCTGGCTGGCAAAACCGGGCCCCTGGGCAAGGACTACAACATGCGCTGGGTGGCCTCGATGGTGGCCGACGTTTATCGCATCCTGTCGCGCGGTGGCATTTTCATGTACCCGCAGGATGCCAAACACAAGGACGGCCGGCTGCGCTTGATGTACGAAGCCAACCCGATGGCGTTTATCGTCGAACAGGCGGGCGGGGCTGCCACCAACGGTCACGAGCGCATACTGGATGTGCAACCGACCAAACTGCACCAGCGGGTCGGCGTGATCCTCGGCTCGCGCAACGAAGTAGAGCGCGTGACCGGATATCACCGCAAGCCATAGGTCCGTGGCGTGCTGCTGTCATGAATCGGCGCTGCCGGCGACTGATGCGTATTAACCAATAGAAAGAGACATTCATGTCGGCTAACGGTGAAAATGCAGGCGCACGCGAAGTCGCGACCCTGGGGGCTGGTTGTTTCTGGTGTATCGAGGCGGTATTCGACGGCCTGCAGGGCGTCGAGTGCGTCGAGTCCGGCTACAGCGGCGGACACCTGCAAAACCCGACTTACGAAGACATCTGCAGCGGCGACACCGGCCACGCCGAAGTCATCCGCATGACTTTTGATCCCGCGGTGGTGATGTACCGCGACATCCTCGATATCTTTTTCGCGATACACGATCCAACCACGCTCAATGCCCAGGGCAACGACTTCGGTACCCAGTACCGCTCGGTGATTTTTTTTCATACGCCGGAGCAGAAAGCCACCGCCGACGCGGTGATCCGTGCGCTGACCGAGGCCAAGGAATTCAGCCGGCCCATCGTGACCGAAATATCACCGGCGCCAAAATTCCATGAAGCCGAGTCGTATCATCAGGAATATTTCGAGCGCAATCCGCGCCAGCCGTATTGCCAGTACGTGGTGTCACCCAAGGTTGCCAAATTCCGCAAGCAGTTCGCTGCGCGGCTGAAAAAATAATTTACCGCAGCATCACACCGCAGGGTAACTGTGCGAATTTTCACGATTCGGCGGCGTACTGACGCTGCCGCGTGGCGGCAATAATCGCCTGCGCCAGCCTGATCAATGTCAGCGGCGCTGAACCTTCCGCTTTGTTGTTGGCAATCACCGTGCATTCCTGACCGGCCGCCAGCGCTGCGGTGCATAACCGGGCGATGGATTCCCGGGTCGCGCTGTCCTCGTCAATCAGCCGGTCGAAAGGTGTAAAGCGCACTTTGGCCTCCTCATAGCTGTAACCCGCCTTCAGATTCCAGCGCACAATCAGCGGTCCGGGGCCGAATCCCGACATCGCCGCTGCCTGCGCCGCGACCGGGGGCATTCGCGGATGTACGCCGAGGCAATAACGCGCGCCGGCCTCTTTCAGCGTCGCGAAAAACCGCCGGGTGATCACGCGGTCATCACGCACCTCGACCGCGTACAGCGGCCCCTGCGGCAGTCGCCCGAGGAATTCCTGCAGTTGCGCAATGAACCGCTCCGGCGACCGCGTCAGCGTGCGTCCCAGCGGCGGAAACTGGAACAGCAGCGGTCCCGTGGTGGCACCCAAGCCCTCGAGTGCAGGTCCGACAAACTGTTCGGCGGCATAAGCGGCGTCGAGGAACACGGCATTGGTTTTACCCCGACCGCCATCCTCGCCATGGATCCACGGACTGGTCAGCAGGTTGGGGGCCTTGACGACAAAACGAAAGCTGACGGGAACCTGACGGGCGTAACTCTCGTACTGGCGCACCGACAGCGGTGCATAAAACGACCGATCCACGCCGACAGCACCGAACAGCGGATGCTGCGCATAAGCGGCGAGCCCGTATCGCGACAGGTCACCCGGTGTTTCCGCGTCTGCCCAGACCATGTCGCGCCAGCCGGGGAAATGCCATGACGACGTACCCAGCCGCAGGCCTGGGGGTAATTGTCGTGCCAGATCACGTACCTCTTGTGTGACCGTTGCCGCGGCAATGGCCTGGTGTGGCGCGCTGGCGCGCGCATCACCCTCGAACAGTGAGAGTTGTCTGGTCATGATTAATGTGAGTTTAACGGGGGAAATTGCGTCATGGCGTCACCGTGCGGCGACGCTTTGTGGACCGTGAAGGGCTTGCTGATGTTGCAGATACACAATTCAAATTCCCCGGTTAGGTCATTGATTTGTTTCTGCTCTTGCGCCGCGGGCAAGGTTACGGATGCGGCGGGAGAGGGCGCCGCTATTGTGCGGCGAGTCGGCCAGACATACAAACGATGCGTATTCCGGCAGGGCACCGGTCATTACATCTGGGTCGCCTCCCCTGCTGTACGCTCTTATTTTCCCTCTGGCAAACATTGACAAAGATGTTTTCCCTCGGCATCCTCTCGTCACCGTGCGCTATCACGGCAAACCAGACTAACTTGACCAACTGATCCAATCAGGACCTACACGGGAGAATAATCGATGGCTGCAAAGAAAAAAGCTACCAAGAAACCCGCTGCAAAGAAAAAGAAAACAGCTGCTAAGCGCAAGCCCAATGCAGCATTCATGAAGCCCATGCAGCCGAGCGCAGCGCTCGGTGCGGTGATCGGCAACGGCATGATGCCGCGTACCGAAGTCACCAAGAAAATCTGGATGTACATCAAGAAGCACAGCCTGCAAGACAGCAAAAACCGCCGCAACATCAATGCCGACGAGAAACTGAAAGACGTTTTCGGTGGCAAGAAACAGGTGTCGATGTTTGAAATGACCAAACTGGTCAACAAGCATCTGAAATAATCTGCCTTACGGCAGGACTGTAACGGGGCGCTCAGGCGCCCCGTTTGTTTTGTAGCTTTTTTTACGTTACTCCCGCGCACCCGCTCGCTTTTTTGCCCCGCTCCCCCCCCTTTTTACCCCTGCCGCCAGCTGACCCAGGCCCCTCCCAGCACCAGCACCGCGGCCATTGCCCAAAATACCGGCGTCATGCCCAGCGTGGCGCCGAGGATGCCGAACAGCAGCGGGATGCCCACCTGCGTCAGGTTAAGCAGAAAGGTGCGCACACCCACCACTTCGCCACCACGTCCCGGCGGTGCGGCGTTATACAGCAGCGCCATGATCATCGGCTGCGTGCCGCCGATGGCCAGTCCGAGCACAAACGCCACCGCCATCAGCAATGGCACCTGTTCGATCAGCGGGAACACGGCCATGGCCGCACCGGTGGCGAACATGCCCCCGATCACCAGCGGCCACTCGCGTACGCGGTGCGCGAGCAGGGGCAACAACACGCGTACCAGGAAAATCGCGCCGCCGAATGCGCCAAGGATCAGTCCGATGGTGGATGCCGACAGCCCGAGGCTGGTACCGTGAATCGGCGTGACAAAGGTGAACAGGTCCCAAGCCATCGACAGGGTCGCGCTGGCGATGAAGGCCCGGCGCAGGCCGGGCATGCGGAACAGGTCAATGGCGCGTTTGCGGGGCGCGTTGTGGGCCGTGGTGGCATGCGCAGGCAGCGTGATCGGCCGTGTCAGCAGCAGAGCGATCGCGGCCACCACGCTCGCGCCGAGCAGCAGGAAGGTCAGCCGGTGGCCGATCAGGTCGATGGCAAAACCGGAAATCATCGGTCCGAGGAAACCCGAAGTCGAAAACGCCAGCGCAAGCAGGCTGAAATTGCGTGAGCGCTGCTCCGGCGGGCCGAGCAGGCCGATGGCGTGGTTGACGCAGATATGCACCAGCATGAATCCGCTGCCGGTGACCACGCTGACGATGAACAGGGTTTCGATGCGCGGTACGGCGACGGCCAGCAGCAACGCGCCGAGTACGGCACCGGCGCCAATGAACAATGGTGTGCGCACGCCGATGCGGTCAATGCTGCGTCCCCAACCCACCGAAAACACCAGCGGCACCGCGGCGAGCAACGAAATGAGTATGCCGACCGTCAGCGCCGAGGCCTGCAGGTGCAGCGCAAACAGCGACAGCGTGACCCGACTGCCGGCAAACGCCAGGTGCAGCAGGATGGTCAGCAACAATACAAGGCGGATGCTCATGACGCGGTTTTCGGTGACGAACGGGATTGCCACGACACCAGGGCTACGCCGAGGCAGGTAATCACAATCCCGACTAGCGAAATGGCGGTTGGCACCACGCCGAACAGGAGCAGCTCCAGCGCCACCGCAAAAATCGGCGTCAGGTAAATCAGGCTGGTGACCCGCGTCGCCTGGCCGCGCCGCATCAGCGTATGCAGCGCATTGACGGCGAGTATTGACGCAAAGATCACCAGAAAGACGATGGTACCCGCCAGTGTCCAAGACCAGCGCACGGCGGCGCCCTCGACCAGCCACGCCAGGGGTGCCAGCACGACGATGTTGCCGGCGAACTGGATCAATGCTGCTGCGCGCAGGTCGACCGCCGGGCAGTACACGCGCTGATACAGCGTGCCGGCGGTCACGCCGATCAATGACACCGTCACCGCCAACAGTGCGCCCAGCGTGGCCTCACGCACGTCGATCTTGTGCCACACGATCAGCGTCACACCGGCCAGACCGATGGCGATGCCCAGCCATTGCCGCGGACCCAGTCGTTCATTCATCCAGCGCCCGGCGATCACCGCGGTCAGCAGCGGCTGTATCGACAGCAACACGGCAGTGATGCCTGCTGACATGCCGAGGTACTGGGTGTAATGGCTGCCGCCGAGGTGCACGGTGTGCATCAGCAGCCCGGCGACGAGGATGTGACCGTACTCGCCGCGATGTTCCGGCCAGCGGGGTTTGTAAATCAGGACGATCGGAATCAGGCACAGAATGCCGAAGGCAAAACGCAGCGCGAGGAAGGTAAACGGCGCTGCATGCTGCAGGCCGATTTTGGTGGCGAGGAAGCCGGAACCCCAGATCGCGACGAAATACCACGCCAGCAGCGATTCGTAATGACGGGCGGAGAGCGGAGAACCCAAGATGGCGGGGCGGCAAAGCCGTAAAGGCGTCGAGTATAACGCGACGCACGAGTGATCGCCGATGCGGACGTGAACGTCGTAAGATGCGGCCATGGGGGTGTATGTCATGACTTGGAAAAACCGATCCATTGCGCCACGCTTGTTGTTTCTGCTGCTGTTGTTGGCGTTGTTGCCCGGTTGCGCGACGATGAACGTGGTGTCCGAAGGCGCCGATTCGCAACTAATGCTGCGCGGTAACGATCCGGTGGCCTATCACACCCTCGGCAAGGCAATGCCAGGTGACCCGCAGATCAAAGCGCAACACGACGGCTTCGTCTATCGTTTTGCCAGCGAGGAGCACCGCAGGATGTTTACCGCCGCACCGCAGCGCTTTGTGCCGGCGTATGGCGGTTTTTGCGCCAGCGGCGCGCCCTATGCATTGAAGTCCAATATCGGCGCCAATACCTTCAAAATCGTCGACGGCCGCCTCTATCTGTTCGGCAGTCCGCGTTCACGCCGGCATTGGGAAATGGACCAGCAGCAGAATATTGTGCTGGGCGATCGCTACTGGGAGCAGGAGACCAAAGACCGCCCGTTCCGGCCGCAGAACTGGTATCGCTATACGTTTCGCGTGCCGCACTATAAAACCGATGCCGAACTCGAGTCCGAGTGGCAGCGGCGTTATGGCAAGCCGGATGCCGCGCCGATCAAGGCGCCAGCCGGCTGATGTTCCAGCGTTCTCCGGTGCGGGTATACAGCAGCCGGTCGTGCAGCCGGTTGCGCCGGCCCTGCCAGAATTCCACCGCTATTGGGCTTAACCGGTAGCCGCCCCAGTGTGCGGGGCGGGCGGGTGCTTCGCCCTGATGTTTGGCGACTTCAGCAAAGCGGGTTTCGAGCGCGCTGCGACTGGCGACCACCGTGCTTTGCGGCGATGCGATGGCGGCATGGCGGCTGCCCAGCGGGCGGCTGGAAAAATAATCATTGGATTCTGCGGCGCTGGTTTTTTCAACCGCGCCTTCGATGCGCACTTCGCGCTCAAGCTCTATCCAGTGAAAAACCAGCACGGCACGCGGGTTGGCGGCCAGTTCGCGGCCCTTGCGGCTCTGGTAGTTGGTGTAAAACACGAAGCCTTGTGGATCTGCACCCTTCAATAGCACGATCCGCGCGCCCGGGGCGCCGTCGGCGGCCACGGTGGCCAGTGTCATCGCATTCGGCGTCGGCAATTCGGCACGCACTGCGTCGTCAAACCAGTGCTGGAATTGCGTCAACGGATCGGCGCCAGCATCCGCTTCGTCGAGGCTGGCGCGCATGTATTCGTTGCGCATTGCGGCTATATTCAAGAATATTTCCAGGCTGGTTTGCTGCAGTCGATTCTACCGCGCACTTTACCGCTAGGGCAGGGGAATGAATTCCGTTTCGTCAGGCACACCCGGGAAACGTTGTTCGCGCCAGCGGCTGCGTGCTTCGTCGAGCAGTTCCCGGCTGCTGGCGACAAAATTCCAAGAAATGAAGCGATCCCCGTCCATGGCTGCACCCCCGAACGCCATGATGCGTGCGGCGGAGGTGGTGCTCACGGTCACCGGCACGCCGGGTTCGACAACTGCTACGGTGTGTGGCGCGATGGTTGTGCCGTCGATGCTTACCTCACCGCCGACCACGTAAATTGCGCGCTCGGCATGTTCCGGCGGCAGGTCGAATTGCGCCGCGTCGCTGGTGGTGATGGCAGCGTAGAACATCGGCGAGAAGGTTTTGACCGGCGCCTGCAGCCCCCAGCCCGATCCTGCGATCAGGCGCAGTTCCGCGTTTGGCCATTGTTTAACCGGCAGCGTGGCTGCCGGATGGTGGGCAAACGCCGGATCGGTGCGCTCGTCGGCGACCGGCAGTGCAATCCAGGTCTGGATGCCGTGCAGCCCGCGGGCTTTCCCACGCTCGTCATCAGGGCTGCGTTCCGAATGCACGATGCCATGACCGGCGGTCATCCAGTTGACGTCGCCGGGAGCAATGCGTTGTTTATAACCCAGGCTGTCGCGGTGCATGATTGCGCCCTCGAACAGATAAGTCACCGTCGCCAGGCCGATGTGCGGATGCGGTCGCACGTCGATGGCATGGCCGGGCTCGAAGCGCACCGGACCCATGTGGTCGAAAAAAATGAACGGGCCGACCATCTTGCGCGTTGCCGCCGGCAGCAGGCGCCGCACTGTAAAGCCATCCCCGAGGTCTTTGGTGTGCGCTTTTAATAATTGGCTGATCACGGCAGTTTTATGCGGAGAGCAGTGGAGATTCGATTATAGACCGCAGCTTGCGCTGTGAAATGTGCCGCCCAATGCGCCGATGTCCGGTCATGTGCTGCGTTCGCGCAGAAATTCACCGAGAATGCGCGCAGTGTGTGAGCGCGCAGATTTTTTGCCGATGGTTGCTGCCGGTCCTTCCGCCACAATACGTCCGCCGCCGTCGCCACCTTCGGGCCCCAGATCAATGATCCAGTCGGCTTCGGCCATCACGTCAAGGTTGTGTTCGATCACTACCACCGAGTTGCCGGCATCGACCAGGCGGTGCAGCACATGGATCAGTTTTTCCACATCCGCCATGTGCAGGCCGACAGTGGGTTCATCGAGCACATACAAGGTGCGTTTTTGCGCGCCGCTGCGGCCGGGCCGCCCGCCTGCCGCCCTCATCCCTGACCCTTCTCCCGAAGGGAGAAGGGAAACATCTGCCCCCCCTCTCCCTTCGGGAGAGGGGCCGGGGGTGAGGGACGACCGCACCTTGGCCAGTTCGGTGACCAATTTGATGCGTTGGGCTTCGCCGCCGGACAGCGTCGGGCTTTGCTGGCCCAGCGTCAGGTAACCCAGGCCGACATCCTGCAGCAGACTCAGCGTGTGGTGAATCATAGGGTGTGCAGCGAAAAAATCCACCGCGTCATCAACACTCAGCGCCAGCACATCGCCAATCGACTTGTCCTTGAATCGTACTGCCAGCGTTTCCGTATCAAAGCGCGCGCCATTGCAGACATCGCAGGGCACTTTGACGTCAGGCAGAAAACTCATTTCGATTTTCTGCACGCCTTGTCCTTCGCAGGCCTCGCAACGTCCGCCCTTGGTGTTGAACGAAAACCGGCTCGCCGTGTAACCGCGCATGCGCGCTTCCGGCACTTCGGCATACAGGCGACGGATGGTGTCCCAGAAACCGACATAGGTTGCGGGACAGGAACGCGGTGTCTTGCCGATGGGTGTCTGATCGACTTCCAATACCCGGCCTACTGCCTCCCAGCCCGTGATTTCTTTGCAACCATTTGTTTTTATTGATGATTTTGATTTGTTGTTGACCAGACGTACGAGGTTGGCATGGAGCACATCGCGCGCCAATGTCGATTTACCCGAGCCCGATACCCCCGTGATCACCGTCAGTCGCCCCAGCGGCACACGCGCCGTCACGCGCTGCAGGTTGTGCAACTGCGCTTCGCGAACGAACAATGACGGCGTGTTGTTGTCGACGCGCCGCGGCGGATGCAGCGGGTGCTGCAGCGGTTTGGCCAGCAGGCGACCGGTGACCGACTGTGGGTTCGCCTGCAGTTCGGCAGCAGTGCCGACTGCAACGACATGGCCGCCGCGGCGCCCTGCGCCGGGGCCGAGGTCGATGACATGGTCGGCACGGCGGATGGTGTCTTCATCGTGTTCGACCACAATGAGGGTATTACCCTTCGTCTGCAGTTTCGTCAGCGTGTTAAGCAGAATGAGGTTGTCACGCGGATGCAGGCCGATGGTCGGTTCATCGAGGATGTAGGCGACGCCGCGCAGATTGGATCCCAATTGTGCCGCGAGGCGGATGCGCTGGGCTTCGCCCCCCGACAGTGTGGGCGCGGCGCGGTCCAGCGCCAGATAACCCAAACCGACTTCGTCGAGAAAACTCAGCCGGCTGCGAATCTCAGAGACGATGTCGCGGGCAATCGCCGCTTCGCGACCACTGAAGGAGACATCGGTGAATTCGCGCGCAAGTTTGGCCACCGGCAGCGCGGCCAGTGCGGCAATCGAACGTTTGCGGTAACGCACCGCCAGCGCCGTCGGGTTCAAACGTTGGCCGTCGCAGGTCGGGCAGGGCTCGTCGACTTCCAGCCAGTTCAGCCAGGAATCCAGCACATGCTCCTCGGTGCCGGTTTTTTCGCGCTCTTCA